>CAJXPP010000005.1 GCA_913058195.1 uncultured Gammaproteobacteria bacterium
GATCTAAAATACGTAATACGATTTTTTCACCAAAGAGAGTCGGACAGGTGTTGACACGAAAATCAATGGTTTTTGTTTTTGATAATTTGAGTCGCATACGACCATCTTGAGGTACGCGTCGCTCAGCAATATTAAGGCGAGATAACACTTTTAAGCGTGCAGAAATTCGGCCTGCTGTAGAAATTGGCGCAGTTTTAATTTCATGTAACATGCCATCGACACGAGTTCGGACACGATATACCTTTTCATAGGGCTCAAAGTGAATATCTGAAGCCCCCGCTTTTATAGCGCTGGTTAGAATACCTTGAATAAAGCGAACAATTGGCGTTTCATCTGCACCAGCTGTGTCAGCATTAGGATCACCATCCCCTGATTCATCTGGACCTAAATCTAACTCTTCAAAGTCATCGTCATTAAAATCGTTTAAGGTTTCACTTTGTTGCTCTAATATTAGGCTAATGGTTGCGGTAAGTTGTTGTTCGTCGACAAGAACAGGGTGGGTGGCTAAGCGCGTGTTAAATTGAAATGCATCCAATGCTTGTAAATTAGAGGGATCAGATACTGCGACATAAAGACGACTACCATGTTTATACAATGGAAAAGCATTATGTTGAGTAATTAACTCTTCCTTAACCAAATCATTTGCAGCCAACTCTGTATTCATTGCATCGAGATCAAATAGAGGTAGGCCAAACTCCTCTGAAGCAGATGATGCAATGACTTTACTAGCTAGGATATTATTATGAACTAAGTAACTAACTAAGCCCTTTTTTTCTTGACGGGCTTTTTCTTGGGCTGCTATAGCGGCCTCTTCAGTCAATAAACCATCGTTAATGAAGCGTCTTGCTAAACCGCTGAGTCTGATTGGTGCTTCCATATTTGCCACTACAACCTTAAAAAGATTACTGTTAGGATCACTGTAAATAAATGCCTATATTATTGAAGTTATCAGATAAATTCTAGTTTGTAATTTGAGACGTCTGATGCACTTCACGTATATACTGCATACAATCGTTAAATTGTGAGATATAAATATGCCAAAAATGAAACACTGGAAACAGTTAGGTCTGATTTTTGTCCTACTATCGTTACTTGTCGCCTGTGGCCAAAAAGGAGATTTATATCTACCAGAAAGCAAAGTATTAACAAGTTGGATAGAATTATAAAGTATGAACCATTTTGATTATAAAAACGGCGAGTTATTTGCCGAAGAAGTAACTGTAGCTGAAGTTGTAGAGGAATATGGCACACCGAGCTATATTTATTCACGCGCAACATTAGAAAGACATTGGCATGCATTTGATACTGCTTTTAAAGGATTAGCACATTCTGTTTGTTATGCTGTAAAAGCTAATTCTAATCTAGCAGTACTGAATGTCTTAGCTAAACTAGGCTCTGGATTTGATATTGTTTCTGCCGGTGAGTTGGCCCGTGTATTAGCGGCTGGTGGACAAGCAGAACGAACCGTTTTTTCAGGAGTGGGCAAGACAGTTGCGGAAATTAACTATGCCTTAGAAAAGGGAGTTCGCTGTTTCAATGTCGAATCAATTTCTGAATTGTCTAGAATTAATGAAGTTGCGGGTTCTGTAGGTGTGCGAGCTCCGATCTCTATTCGAGTGAACCCAGATGTTGATGCACAAACACATCCTTATATTTCGACAGGTTTAAAAGAAAATAAATTTGGTATTGCGATTGAGCATGCTGAAGCTGTGTACCAACAAGCACATGCGATGGATAATATAAATGTGGTGGGAATTGATTGTCATATTGGTTCACAATTAACCACGGTTTCACCATTTGTAGATGCATTGAAGCGTGTTCTGGCACTAATTGATGTATTGGCCGAGCAAGGGATTAACTTATTGCATCTTGATATCGGGGGCGGCCTTGGCATTACTTATCAAGATGAAACGCCACCTAGTCCAGCGGAATACTCTGCTGCAATGCGCGAGTTACTTGAAGGTCGAAATTTAGAAATCTTACTTGAGCCAGGCCGTGCTATTGCAGGAAATGCGGGGGTTTTAGTTACTAAAGTTGAGTTTTTAAAACCAACTGAAGATCGCCATTTCGCTATTGTTGATGCAGCCATGAATGATTTATTACGGCCAGCCTTGTATCAGTCGTGGCAAGAAATACAGCCTGTTATTCAGCAAAGTACTGCTGAGGAACATCATTATGATATTGTCGGGCCGATCTGTGAGACGGGTGACTTTCTAGGTAAAGATCGTCTGCTTGCAATTCAAGAAGGTGATCTATTAGTTATTCGAAGTGCAGGAGCGTATGGATTTACGATGAGTTCAAATTATAACTCACGCCCTCGCACGGCAGAAGTGATGGTCGATGGTGATGCTATGCATCTTATTCGCGAGCGCGAAACAATTGAATCACTCTATGCTGGCGAACATGTTTTACCTGAGTAGCTAATATGTTGAAATTTAGTAAAATGCATGGTCTAGGCAATGATTTTATCGTTATAGATGCTATTAACCAGCAGGTTGACTTAGATGTGAAAGCTATTCGATTTCTAGCTGATCGACGTTTTGGAATTGGTTGCGATCAATTATTGGTCGTTGAAAAGCCAACTAAACAAGGTGTTGATTTTCGTTACCGAATTTTTAATGCAGATGGTAGCGAAGTAGCTCAGTGCGGAAATGGTGTTCGTTGCTTCGCGCGGTTTGTACGAGATAAGCAGCTAACTGATAAAGACTCCATTGCTGTAGAAACAGCATCGGGAATTGTTTATCCGACTTTACAAGATAATGATAATGTAACTGTCGATATGGGCTTGCCACAATTTGCTCCACAATGTATTCCATTTGTAAGTGGCGAACAAGCTGTTCTATATAGTCTGAATTTAAAGAGTAATGCCACCGTTAGTATTGGTGCTGTTTCTATGGGTAACCCACATGCTGTTATGCTGGTGGAGGATATTACTTCCGCGGATGTTGATACTATTGGGCCAATGATAGAAAGCCATAAGCAGTTTCCAGAAGGCGTTAATGCTGGGTTTATGCAGATTGTTGATCGATCTAATGTGAACTTACGGGTATATGAGCGCGGTGCAGGAGAAACGCTGGCTTGTGGAACAGGTGCTTGTGCTGCTGTCGTTATTGGGATCCAGCAGGGTTTATTGGATCGTGAAGTAAAAGTATCACTACCAGGTGGTGATTTAAATATAGTTTGGGCTGGTGAGAATGAATCTGTATGGATGACAGGGCCAGCAACACATGTCTTTGATGGGGAAATTACGTGGGCGATAATCAACAAAAATTAACCGCTGAACAAGTAAAAAAATACCTTGCGAAACATAGCAATTTTTTTTTACAACATGCTGATGCCATCGAAACATTACAATTAAGTGATTCACCAGAAGGCACTATTTCGCTCACACAGCGTCAGAATGAACGTCTACAAGTAAAAAATCAGCAATTACACCAGCAATTACAGTCTGTGATTGATAATGCTCGTGAAAATGCAACCTTGCAGACACGAGTTCACCAACTGTGTTTACGCTTATTAGACGCGCCGACATTGGAAACTTTATTGCCGTTATTGATGCGTGAGCTTAAACAGGAGTTTAATGCTGATGAAGTAGCGCTTCGTTGGTTTTATGCAGGAGTTAAAAAACCTCAACTACCAGAAACCGCTGAGAATATTGTTGTTCAGCATGTAGACGCAGATGATTTACGAATTTTTGACAAGATTTTGTCCAAGCAACAACCGGTGTGCGGCCGCTTATCAAAAGCACAAAAAACACTGTTGTTTGATGAACATTCAGAGAAGGTTAAATCTGTGGTCTGCCTTCCTTTAGGCCATGATCCTTGCGCAGGACTTCTAGCAATTGCAAGCTACGATGAAGGTCGTTTTCATGCTGATATGGGTACAGATTATTTAAGCTTTCTTGGTGAGGTGGCGATGAGGGTCATCCGCCCTTATCATGACTATGGAAAATAAGCAGCGGCAAGATTGTGATGACTTCTTGCACTATCTGGCGCAAGAAAAAAGAATGTCTGTACATACGGTCAATAATTATCAACGCGATCTAAAGCAACTACTTACTTTTGTACACACTAATGAACTAAAGTCTTGGCCTAGTATAAAAAGTAGTCATATTCGTCAGTTTATTGTACAACTTCATCAACAAGGTTTAGCCGGACGATCTATTCAGCGCGTTTTATCTGCAATACGCAGTCTTTATCGTTTCCTTATTCGAGAAGGTTTAGCCGAAAATAATCCTGCCCAAGCAGTGCAAGCACCTAAAAGTGAAAAACGTTTGCCTTCAACATTGGACGTTGATCAAATGAATGCTTTGCTCGATGGTACACAAACAGTTGGTTTTATCGCCTGTCGTGATCGTGCGATTATGGAATTATTCTATTCATCAGGCTTGCGATTAGCAGAGCTTGTAAGTTTGAATATCCGTGATGTCGATATGGGTGACCATTTGGTTTATGTCACCGGTAAAGGTGATAAAAGCCGTGTGATACCAGTTGGAACTAAGGCACTAAACGCTTTAAAGCTATGGTTAGCCGAGCGAGATAAGTTGACATTTTTCGAGCAAACCGCTTTGTTTATAAGTCAGCAAGGTCGGCGATTAGGTGTTCGTTCGGTGCAAAAGCGTCTAGAACATTGGGGTAAAAAACAGGGTATTTCAGATAAAGTGCATCCACATCGATTACGCCATGCTTTTGCTTCACATATGTTAGAAGCGAGCGGCGACCTTCGAGCAGTTCAAGAATTATTAGGTCATGCCGATATATCAACCACACAGATTTATACTCATGTTGATTTTCAACACTTGGCGAATGTTTACGATGCTGCTCATCCACGAGCGAAAAAAAAATAACCGGCTCTTTTGAATTACAATAAGTAATTACTTAAAATAAATTAGATGTAGTATGTTATGCCATATAACGGTATTGGAATGAGACATAATGAAAGTATTACTTGCTGAAGACTCTCGAACAAACCAAATATTGATTAGTGCTTATATCGAAGAGGCGGGGCATCAGATTGTAATTGCTGAGAATGGGCAACAAGCCATTGACTTGTTTCTCGAGGTTCAGCCAGATCTAGTCTTAATGGATATTATCATGCCTGTTATGGATGGTATTGACGCGGCAACACAAATACGAAAAATCTCTATTCGAGAAGATGAGTGGACTCCGATCATCTTTTTATCTGGAATAAGTGATGCAAATGATATTGTGAGGGCGATTGATGCTGGTGGTGATGACTATTTAATCAAACCCGTTGATGCTGTTGTATTGAATGCTAAGTTACGTGCAATGGAGCGTATTGCCAATATGCGGGAAGAATTAAAAAAAGCGAATCGAGAATTACGCATGATGTCAATGCGAGATGGTTTGACAGGCATTGCAAACCGCCGCCACTTTGATGAAGTGTTATCAAAAGAAATCAAGCGGGCAATGCGTTTGAAAAGTGCTTTATCTTTAGTGTTATGTGATATCGATTTTTTCAAACCTTATAATGATAATTACGGTCATCAATCTGGTGATGACTGTTTGAAATATGTCGCACGCACTATGGCAAAGACATTGAATCGACCGGGAGATGTTGTTGCTCGTTATGGTGGCGAAGAGTTTGGCATAGTATTGCCGGAGACAGAGCTAGATGGTGCTATTTCGTTGGCTGATGCCACTCGAGATGCCATTGACACATTAGGACTGACTCATGACTATTCTGCAGCAGCTAATCATATAACCATTAGTGCCGGTGTCGCCACAGTTAACCCGAGTAAAACGGATGATGTGAAAATTGTAGCTAAAAGTTTAATTCAAGCGGCAGATAAGGCTTTATATGTAGCTAAGGAACGTGGTCGTAATCAGGTCTCTGCTGAGCAAGAATAAGTGTCTCTTTAAACCTATGGTCAATAAATAACCATAGGCTTGTTTCTATTGCTGTTGCAGAGTTAGTGGGCTTGCTCCCAATTACTACCTGTATCAATACCTACTTCTAGAGGCACTGCGAGCTCTGCAGCATGAGTCATTAAATCGCCAATTTTTTGTTTGGCGCTTTCAAGTAGCTCATTGGGTATTTCGAAGACTAATTCATCATGTACTTGCATAATCATTCGAATAGGGGACTGTTCAGCTTGTAACCAGTTTTGAATATCAATCATCGCACGTTTAATAATATCTGCGGCTGTTCCTTGCATGGGTGCATTAATCGCTGTGCGTTCAGCATACTGGCGGCGCATACCATTACTGGAGTTGATTTCAGGTAGAAACAAACGGCGACCAAATAAAGTTTCAACATAGCCATCTAATTTTGCTTGTTCGCGAGTAGCATCCATATAGGCTTTAACACCTGGGTAGCGTTCAAAATATGTGGTCATATAATCGGCAGCTTGATGGCGTTCAATGTTGAGTTGTTTAGATAAACCATGCGCTGACATGCCATAGATTAATCCGAAGTTAATTGCTTTTGCACTCCGGCGTTGGTCAGTTGAAACATCACCAAGTGACACATTAAATATTTCTGATGCGGTGTGGCGATGAACATCTTCACCAGCAGAAAATGCTTTTAGTAAGCCTTCATCATGAGATAAATGCGCCATAATGCGAAGCTCGATTTGAGAATAATCGGCAGCGAGCAGCGTGCAACCATCTGAAGCAATAAATGCTTCACGTATACGACGACCTTCCTCGCTACGAATGGGGATATTTTGTAGATTAGGATCAGATGAAGATAAACGCCCTGTTGCTGTAACCGCTTGATGATAAGATGTATGTACGCGCCCTGTAGTTCTATTTACTTGCTCAGGTAGACGATCAGTATAGGTTGATTTAAGTTTACTCAAGCTTCTGTATTGCATAATAACTTGAGGTAACTCGTAACCTTGATCGGCTAGATCTTGTAAAACTGCTTCAGCAGTTGACGGCTGACCTTTAGGTGTTTTTTTGAGGATAGGAATTTCAAGCTTTTCATATAAGACCACTCCCAGTTGCTTCGGTGAACCTAAATTAAACTCTTCGCCCGCAATATCCCATGCTTGTTGTTCTAATTTAACGAGTGAATGACCTAATTCATCGCTCTGTTGCTGCAACATAAAGATGTCGATATTCACCCCGTTACGTTCTAGAGTGTTTAAAACGGGCAACAGTGGTATTTCAAGATCGTGATAGACCTTTTCTAGTGCTGGAATAGCTTGAACTTTAGGCCACAGTGTTTGGTGAAGCTGTAATGTGATATCGGCATCTTCAGCGGCATAAGGTGAAGCTTGTTCTAAATCTATTTGATTAAAGGTCAGCTGTTTTTTACCTTTACCTGCAATATCTTCAAAATGAATGGTGCTGCGACCAAGGTATTTTTCAGCAAGCGAATCCATATCGTGACGGGTCGCTGTACTGTCTAAGACATAGGACTGAAGCATAGTATCGTGTTTGATGCCTTGCAAATCAATACCATGATTTAACAAAATATGGCGATCATACTTTAGGTTTTGACCTACTTTAAATTTAGTTGGATCTTCGAGTAAGGGTTTAAATAAGTTTAGAGTGGCTTCGAAACCTAATTGCTCAGGAGCGCCTATATAATCATGAGCAAGTGGGAGGTAGGCTGCTTCACCGGCCTTCACGGCAAAGGATAAACCGACAATACGTGCATCTAGGTAATCTAAGCTGGTGGTTTCAGTATCAAAAGCAAATAAGTCAGCATTATTAAGCTTATCTAGCCAAATTTGTAAGTCTGATTCTGTGAGGATGGTGTGATAGTTCTTTTCTTGGTTCAGAGTTGGCGTAGTATCTTGGGCACTGTTTACTTGGCTTGCATTAGCTAGGTTTTTTATTTCAGTGGACCAGTTACGAAATTCAAGCTGATTAAATAGTGCTAATAGCGTGTCATTGTCCTGTGGCCCATTAACGAGTTCTTCTATGTTTTGCTCAAGTTCCACGTCACATTTAATAGTAGCTAGTAGATAACTGAGTTCGGCGAGGTCTTTATTCTCTGCCAACCTTTCAGGCATTTTTTTAGCACCACGGAAATCAAGGGAGCGCACCGCTTCTAAATCTCGATAGATTTCATTAATGCTGCCCAAGTTTTGCAGCAGGGCGACGGCTGTTTTTTCACCTACACCTGGCACACCTGGAATGTTATCAACCTTATCGCCCATCAAGGCTAAAAAGTCGATAATTAACTCAGGTGGTAGGCCAAACTTTTCTTTTACGCCTTCGACACCCATAACTGTTTCAGTCATGGTATTCACCAAAGTAATGTGTTGATTAACCAACTGAGCCATATCTTTATCGCCAGTACTAATAACAACATCAATACCTTTTTCTGTAGCTTGACGTGCCAGCGTACCAATCACATCATCTGCTTCTACACCATCAACTATCAGCAGTGGAAAGCCCATAGCGCGAATAATGTCATGAACAGGTTTGATTTGTGAGCGCAGGTCATCAGGCATTGGCGGACGTTGCGCTTTATATTCAGAATAAATTTCATCACGAAATGTCTTACCTTTAGCATCAAAAATGACCGCAATATTACTCGCGGGATAATCTTTCACTAAACGCCGTAGCATGGCAGTGACACCTCGAACGGCGCCTGTTGGTGCACCTGAGGCATTACGTAGGTCAGCCTTAAACATTGCGTGGAATGCGCGGTAGAGATACGAGGAGCCATCAACGAGAATACAAGGCGCAGTTTTTTTCATAATCGGTCACTTTAAAATATTTAGTAGAGACAATAGATCGCTTTAATACTGACGATGGAAATGCTATCTTTATCGTAAATTATACGGAGTTTGTTTAATGCCTATCAAAATCAATTTCATGCATATTGTATGCGCTGTTGCACTATTTATGTCAGCTAATCTTTTTGCCGATGACAATATAGTGAAACCACCAAAACTGCCAGAGCCACTTAGAAGTGGTGAGAGTATTGAGCCTGAAGTTAATATCATTCAAAAAGATGACCGTACGGTTGAAGAATATCGGGTGAATGGTGAGTTATATATGGTTAAAGTGACACCGTTGGTGGGTTACCCATATTACTTTATTGATACCGATGGTGATGGTTCATTAGATTCCAAGCAATTTGAGTTACAGTCAGGCATTGTGCCAAACTGGATCTTGTTTAAATGGTAGGCCGTTTTACCCACTGAGTTTTAATTAATGTCTGTTTATACTGAAGTTTCACGTGACGACCTTGTTGCGTTTTTGAATGATTATGTCGTTGGTGAATTAGTTTCTTATCAAGGGATAAGCGATGGTATTGAAAATACCAATTATTTTGTTACCACCCAACAAGGTGAGTTTGTTTTAACGCTATTTGAACAGCATGAATTTAGTGAACTAGGCTATTTTCTTGATGTGATGACCTTTTTCTATCAACAAGGTATTCCTTCGGCCCACCCAGCCGCAGATAAAGAAGGCAACTATCTAAAAAACTTGTGTGGTAAGCCAGCAGCATTAGTGATGCGACTTTCGGGTCGAGGTGTCGATTCTATTGCTAGTGTTGGTCAGTGTCAGGCAATTGGTGAAATATTGGGTCGGATGCATATCGTTGGTGAGAAATTTGACTCTCGCCGCGGAACAGAGCGTGGCCCCGATTGGCGAACCACAATCGCTAAGACTGTTTTACCTTTGCTTGATAGTGATTCAGCAAAGATTTTAAACGAAGAGTTAGCGTTTCAAGCTTCTTACGCAGATTTAGGATTACCTTCTGGCGTAACACATTCTGATTTATTTCGTGATAATGCCTTATTTGATGGCGATGAGTTAAAAGGTATTATCGATTTTTATTATGCCTGTGATGAATACTTATTATATGACCTGGCCGTTGCGGTTAATGATTGGTGTATAGATGAAAAGGGTGCGATTGAAGCTGAACGCTACCAAGCATTAGTAGATGCTTACTCTAAACAACGATCACTAACAGAAAATGAAGTAGGAAACTGGAATTTGGTTTTACGTGCAGCAGCATTGCGTTTTTGGTTATCTCGATTACAAGATAAACTATTTCCTCGTGAAGGTGAATTAACGCAGATTAAAGATCCAGATGCCTTTCTGAAAATCTTATCTCAGCATAAAAAGGCGAGTTAAAATTTCTTAAGTCTGATTCAGTGCTAGTTCTAGTCTTAAAGTGGGATAAATACTTTCTTATAAAGCTAAGACCTGTTTAGTTTGGAAATTCTCGGAGTGTACAAGTGATAAAAACACAAAATAATTGGTATATATGGCTTCCTGTATTAGCACTAGTAGCAATGCCTTTTGGCCGCTCTGTGGAGATATTTGTACTTATAATGTCACTGCTAGGACTAAATGACTTAATTCGAAATCAAAACCAGATCCGTCAAAATGAAGCATTCAAGCTGTTCTCGGTGGTTTTTTTATTATTTTGGATACCCGGACTAATATCAATTATAGATGCTGTCAATATTGAGAGAAGCACTAAAAGTGTTGGAGGTATGCTCCGCTTTTACTTAGCTGGAGTGTTTATTATTAGCCGTATTGATACAATTCAAATGCATCAAAAAATAGGGTTGTCATTTGCAGTAATTATTATTTTTTGGGCCATTGATGGTTGGCTGCAAGCATCAATGGGGACTGACATTTTTGGACTAGAGTCACCATCACCATTTCGAATTAGTGGCATATTTGATGAAAACGCACGATTAGGACTAATGATTATGCCCTTTTTTAGTGTGGCAATATTTTCTTTGAAAAAGCAGTATGGTGCTTCATGGGCTATTGCAACAGGCATATTACTGGCTTCTACTATCTTACTGAGTGGTGATCGAGCTGCATGGGTTTCAATTGCTGTGACACTTTTACTGTTTACGATCCTCTTTGGAAAAAGACTATTTTCACTGACATCTATACAATCAGCTATCTTATTAATAATATTACCTATTGTTGTGATTTCTGTATTAAGTACGCCACAGTTCCAACAGCGTGTAGCGTCGGTCAAAATTGGTTTTGATGGTAGTTATGATTCAATAAATAAAGCATCATCAAGCCGGCTTCCTCTGTGGGAAACAGCATATAGGATGTTTATAGATAATCCTGTTAATGGGGTGGGGGTCAGAAGTTTTCGTTATGCCTACCCTGAATACGCCTCAAGTGATGATCCTTTCGTTGATTTTTCTTTACCAAAACAAAAGCAAAAAGGGCAAACACATGCACATCAAGTTGTGCTTGAATTCGCTTCAGATACAGGTTTATTTGGTCTAATTGGCTATGCTATTGTTTTGTGGATTATTTATATTAAGTGGCTTCCATTAGCAGCGCGATCAGAAGCCATGATTCCTCTAGGCTACCTAGTCTCATTGGCCGTGATCTTTTTCCCTATTAACACACATCAATCATTTTTCTCCTCACATTGGGGCCAGATAGTCTGGATGATTATTGCTCTAGCTATTTCTTCGTTATCAGTAGAATGTGGAAGTCAAAAACTAGCTCTTATTAAGCGAACCGCGGATGATTGAGTTTACCTCGCTAGAGTCAGCATTCTCATCTGGAGGTAATAGACTGTGTTTTGTTGACCCTAATGATGAACTTCGCTGTATCAAAATTGCTCGTCCGGAACGTGCTCCTGAAAAGAAACGAGCAGAGAAGTCCTTTCCGGGAAACCTTCGACCGTTATCATATTTTGATGAAAATATATCTGATTTATCAGTATATAGGCGTATCGATAAGCTGGTGGGCAGTAAAGCTTATGAATTGATGCCAAAATGTTACGGTAATGTTGAAACTAATTTTGGGCCTGGGCTGGCATTTGAAATGATCAAAGATACAGATGGCCAAATATCCATGACTTTAAAACAATACGTTTGGTTATATGGCCTCACTGATCCATTAGCAGCTACTTTGAATACCTTTCTTGCCCTATGGCAGTCACTAGGAATGCCTTCACGTAACTTGTTATTACACAATATTGTCGTTCAACAAGATAGCAATAAAGCCGAGCCGACGATTATGCGGCTGGTTGTGATCGATGGTTTAGGTTGGCCTGATATTATGCCATTAGCCTACTATTTCCGACCATTAGCGCGTTATAAAGCTCGTCGGAAAGCTGCAAGACTTCATCATGCTGTTGAACAATTAATAAATAAACAAGCAACAGGTGGAGAGTGGGGCTTAAGAGGCTGGATGGATGATGAGCAGAGGAAAAAATGACAGATAAACGTACAGTTCCAATAAAAGTTGCTCATGTTCTCGCCGGAGCACACCAGGGTGGAGCAGAGAATTTTTATACGCGGCTTGTTTGCGAGCTAGCTGTAGAGAAAGGGTTTGTGCAATACGCCTTCACCCGAGCTCATAAATTAAGAGGGCAATCTTTTGCAGCTGCAAATGTTGAGATGCATGCATTTAGGTTTGGCAGTTTGGTGCATTTTATTGATCATTATCAATATCGAAAGGCATTAAAAAACATCGAGCCAGATATTGTGATGACCTATATGAACCGTGCAACCTCACTTACTCCAAGAGGAGGTTATAAATTAGTAGCGAGGCTGGGGCATTATTATGATATTAAATACTATAAACACTGCGATTACTGGATCGGTATTACAAAAGGTATTTGTGATTATTTAATTAACGCTGGTTTGCCAGCTGATCGTGTTGTTCATATACCTAATTTCGTCAATGAGACTGAATCTAAACCTGTTCCAAAAAATAGTTTCGCTACGCCAGTGAATGTTCCGGTTTTATTCGCTCTAGGCCGACTTCATATTCATAAAGGCTTTGATATCTTATTGCGTGCATTAGCTGAAGTAGATACCAATGCGGTACTTTGGTTAGCGGGAGATGGCCCTGAAAAAGATAATTTACAGCAACTTGCAAATGAACTTGGCATTGCAGAACAGGTTAGGTTTCTTGGCTGGCAAGGTGATGTTAATGCCTTAATGCAAGCAGCAGATTTGTTTATCTGCCCGTCTCGCCATGAAGGCTTAGGCAGTATTATTATTGAGGCATGGTTTAACCAGTGCCCAATGGTCGCCACTGCATCACAGGGGCCTAGTGAATTAATTACAGATCAAAAGAATGGTTTAGTAACGCCAATTGATGATGTAAGTGCATTAGCAGAAGCAATTAATACTTTACTCGAAAACCCCCAAGAAGCAAAAGAATTGGCAAGACTAGGTTATTTAGAATACCAGCAGAAATATAGTCGTGACGGTATTATTGAGCAATATAAAGACTTTTTTAAACGGATAACTGAATAACAGCCAAGGTTTTATATTCCACTATTTGCTTTGCCCTAGCTCTTGATAGATTGCTAAGGTTTCATCGCATAAATTTTGTAAAGTAAAAGGATGATGTTTGCCTACCTTGGGTGTTTTATTTTGCCAAGCTACTACTTTTTCAGTAACTGCTTCTAGCTTACCAATAGCAACCTTTCCTTGCGGAAAGACAGTTTCTAATTGTTCAGCAACACCACCATGATCATAACCAATAACAGGAACTCCCATACTCAAAGCTTCGATGGTGGTACGACCAAATGCTTCTGGTTGTTTAGCTAAAGAAAGCACGATGTTAGACACTGCTAGAATATTCTGAAGATCACTTCTATGGCCAGTGAATGTAATATCACTATTTAAATTAAGCTCTGCAATACGTTGCTTTAGCGACGCTAAAAAGTTTTGTTTTCGAGGGTGAGTTTCGCCAACAATAAGCCCATGAACACTGATGCCTTTAGCCTTTAACTGGTCAATAATGCTGATAAAGTCATCTTGACCTTTCCATGCCGTGATACGTGCAGGTAAAGTAACAATCACTCTATCAGTGAGTTGGGGAAAGTCTTGCTGCCATTGATTTAGCCACGATTCTTCTGGTTTATAGCCATAGCTGTATTGCGAGGGATCTATACCTCGGTGTATCACGGTAATATTATTTGCATCAGTCGAAGGATAATTGCTGGTGATATAGCCTTTTATCATGTCTGATACGGCAATTACGCGCTCGCCAATAGTCATAATCGCACTGTATTTGTTGACAGAATAAGGGCCATGAACAGTGGTGACGATATGTGGCCGCCTGTCCTTGGGTAGTTTTTTCCATGCCAAGTAAGCTATCCAGGCTGGCAATCTAGAACGAAGGTGAATAATATCAGGTTGAATTTCACGAAATAGTTTTCTCAGTTGCCAAATATATTTAAGCGTACTGAGCTTTTTCTCACCAATTGGTAGAGTAATATGTGTTGAACCTTCCTGTTCCAACTTATCAACTAAACGCCCGCCCGCAGAAATAACGATAGAGCGATGTCCTGCTTCTACTAGTGCGTGCGCTATTTCTGTCGTTCCTCTTTCTACACCACCACTATTTAAGGCGGGTAGTAATTGGATAACGGTAAGCTTTTTAGTCATTGATTTAATATCCAGTCGGCAGCTCGTTGTGCTTCATATAATTGGTATGATGGCGGCGATAGTTTGTGGGTAGTTTGCCATTGTTTGAATGAGGTAAGCATATTCTGATCTATCAACATATTGATACCATTTACAATACGGTTATTTGTCCGTGTTTCTTCAAGAAATAAGCAGCCAACGAGCGCACCTGAGGTTAAGGACTCGTAAACCATTGACACGCTATCTGGGCTAACCCATATTTGTCCAGTTGTATCTAATTGCGAGGTAAGCCAATTACTATCAACAGCTTTATAATCTATCAATTGTGATTGAGGCAATAGAGAACCAAGTTTATCAAAGAAGTCTGTAGGCGTACGGCGTGAATTAGCAATCTGCCATGATACCTCTGGTGTGGTGTTAATAATGTCAAAGATTTGTAATATTACTTTGTCAGTATCCCAGAGATAATGCTTGCTTGGACCGCCGATAAGCATTATTCCAGAATGTGAGTTATGGTTCTCAGAAGGAATAACGTTATTAATTGCCCCTTGAGTAATAAATATATTGTGTTGGTCTTTTGGCTCGTCGTGGGCGGGAATAATCATATGGTCAACCCAACTCTTAGGCCAATGAGAACGCATTAATACGATTCGCTGCCCTCCAAACCATAAATGAGCTAATAACATCGATAGATGTGTGCGACGGCCTGCTGCAATCAAATGAGACGGCCTGGGTAGCTGAACTAATTGGCGATAAAGTGAACCAGTAAACAGTGAATATAGGAATTTGGGTAGTGATGAAGGCACAATGACTCGATGGCTTTCAGCTGAACTTCGGCTTTTAATAGCTTTAATAAGGCCTTTTGATTGGTTTTCATGGCCGGGCTTGAGATCACTAAACTGCCAGATAATGATTGAGTTAGTCATGGCTATTTATTTGCTAGCTTTAGTTGATTTGTACAGTGAACCTTTATTTTCGTTAGCTTGTGTTTTAAAGCGACGATGAACCCAAAAATACTGTTCGGGAGATTGACGTATTTCTTGTTCGATAACATCGTTAATACGTTGTGCATCAACTAACTCATCTCCGGAAGGAAAGTTTTCTAGTGGTTTACCTAGCGTTAATGTGTAATGACCGTTTTCATCCCGTCTAGGTACAAAAGGAATGACAGCTGCACCACTCATTTTTACCAGGCGAGATGTTGCGGGAATAGTGGCTGCCGTGACACCAAAGAACTTGGCAAAGATACTGGGCTTGGAACCGAAGTCTTGATCTGGAGCGTACCAAATGACTTTGTTTTTACGTAAGGCACGTACCATTGTTCTAGGGTCTTTTTGTAAAACAATACCTTCACTATGCTTTATTCTTGCACGCATCATGATGGTGTTGAATAATTTATTATTCATTTTTCTAAACATGACATGACAAGGTGTATGCAACATGATTAAGCGGCCACCGATTTCCATGCTAGTGAAGTGACCAGTTAATAGGATTACTCCTTTGCCTTTTTCTAATGCGGCATCAAGATGTTCTAACCCTTTATAAGTGACGCGTTTGCGTAATTGCTTATCACTTGCCCACCAACTCAGTGCGGTTTCAATTGGCATTATACCAATTGAAAACCTGAGTTTTTCAAGTAATTCCGCACGTTCAGCATTAGATAGTTCTGGGTAGCAAAGTTCTAGATTACGCCTTGCGATAGCAAATCGCTTTTTGACTAGTGGAGAGATGATAAGGCTAATGAGCTTACCAAGTTTTAACTGGATACTGACAGGGAAATAGATTGTAATATAAACCAACAATAGTCCTAGCCAACTGAACCAGTAACGAGGATGTAAAAACTGTAATAATGTTGTTTCAGCCATAAGACAATCGATTACTTGCCGATTAATGCAGGGTGCTGTGGGCGATAAAAATGAAAATAGTACCCGCTGCGATCAAGACTATTTGTTGTAGGGTTTCTGACGGTTTAACTTTTGCATGTAAGCCGGGGATAAGATCGGCGACAGCAATATAAATAAAGCTAGAGGCTGCGACGATTAAAATATAAGGTAATAGATGTTGCATATCAGATAATGCGAAATAAGCTAGTAGTGCACCGACAACGGTACCCAAGCTGGATAATATGTTGTAATACAATGCTTTACTACGCTTAAATCCACTGTGCAACAGAATAACAAAGTCGCCAAGTTCTTGAGGGATCTCATGGGCAGCGATTGCTAGTGAGGTAACGATACCTAGATGCAGGTCCGTCATAAACGCAGCGGCAATTAATATTCCGTCAACAAAATTATGAATCGTATCGCCAACTAATATTAGCGTTCCTGCTGCTTGGCCTTTATTTGCATGGCCGTGAGAGTGACTATGTGCAGAAGTTGTCTCTTCTGGTAGGTGGGCATCGCAATGATCATGATGACAGTGACGCCATAAGACGAGCTTTTCTAATACAAAAAAGGACAGTAGACCTAATAATAAAGTCAGGCCAATATCATGGGCGTCAACGTGTACTTCATGCTCTAATGCATGAGGAATTAGACCTAGAAAAGAGGCCCCTAATAAGGCGCCAATCGCAAAACTGACAAGGTGGGGGACAGCAACATTTCTTGCTCTTTCAGATAATAATAAAAAGCTTGAGGCAAGGATGACACTCAGTAGTCCACCAATCAGGCTAAAGCCGATAATCCAAAATAATAGTTCCATCGTGTTCCTGTTAGAGCCAATCTAGGGCAAATTAATAGCGTGATCATACCTTATTTATGTGCAATCCAGATCATTGATGCCATTCTGCCTGTGATTCCATCACGACGGTATGAGAAGAAATGTTCAGGTTCAGAGACTGTACAGTGCTCACCACCAAAAATAGCATGTGTACCGTGGGCTATTAATTTTTGCCTTGCAAGCAAATATATATCAGCAAGGTAATGTGATTCGTCTATTTGCTTGAAAGCTTTGTGGGCAAGGGAGGAGCTATGAGTAAAAGCTTTAACGACATCATGGCCCACTTCAAATTCATCTGGGCCAATAGCAGGGCCAAGCCAAGCTAGTACTTCATTCGGCTCACATTTAAACTGTTGTAGTGTGTTTTCTAAAATGCCTGAGGATAAACCTCGCCAGCCAGCATGAATTGCGGCAATGTGATCGCTTTTAGTGTTACATAATAAGATGGGTAAGCAGTCTGCCGTCATAACCGCACAGACTTGATCAGGCTGTGAACTCACGATGGCATCCGCAGTATCATTACCTTGCCAATCATTCGCTGAGATGAGTTGTGAGCCATGAACTTGATTTAGCCAGCGCGGCAATTCAGGTAGCGATGCTTGATCTAATAGTGAGTGACGATTTTTCAGGACGGTACTCAAACTATCACCCACATGCGACCCTAAGTTAAGGCTATCGAATGGGTCTTGACTAAAACCACCATTTCGAGTGGTTGAAAGCGCCTGAATATTATTAGGTGCAGGCCAGTCTGGATGAATAAATTCACGAGTCATTATTGTTGAGGAACAGCTAGGTATTCACGCCATTGCGTGAATAGCTCATGATCTAAAGCGGCAACGGTTGATTGTGGTTTTAGACTAGAACAATCAAGATGATTTCCTTCCAATGAACAGCTGTATGCGCCTGCTTCATTTAATATTAATTGTGCCGCCGCATAATCCCAGAGATGTTGCTTAGCATGCAAATAGATATGTCCACGACCTGCAGCAACCCAACATAATTCCAATGCTATCGAGCCTAAACTACGCTGTGAAGCGTATGGCCTATTAGTGACAAGTTGCGTTGCTAGGGGAGCAGAGAGGCGTTTGAAATCAATCAATGCAATTGATTGCTTGAGCGATAAACCCGATTGCTTCGTCACAAGTTTTTGATCGTTTAAATAAGCACCTTGGCCCAATTGAGCAGAAAAGCATTCATCTCGTACAGGATCATAAACTAAACCAAGAATGGATTCCCCTTCACTTATTAATGCTAGAGAAACTGAAAAATAAGGCATGCCTGCGGCAAAATTACTTGTGCCATCAATAGGATCTAAACACCACAGCGGTTTATTCGATGCTAATAAACTTTGCTGTTCTTCAGATGTCATTTCTTCACCCAACAAGACAATATCAGGATAATGTTGTTTTAGTTCAGACTCAATTCTATTTTGTATTAATAAATCAGCTTCAGTGACAACACTTCCATCTGGTTTATAGGCACGTTCTATAGCATTAAAGCGAGGTAAAACCTCAGTTTTAGCCGCCGTAATAATAATTTTTTTCAGCAATTCAATATCAATATTCATCGTGGCGTATAGTCCAACATGGAGAGGTTATCCTTCAAACATGATGTTACACCATGTAAACTGATCCCAATATTAATCTATCTGTTTATTTTTATATGCGAATTACTCGATTTTATTGTCCCGAACTCAAACCTGATGCTCAAGTTTTTACTTTACCAGCCGCTGCACACCGCCATGCAATTCAGGTGTTAAGACTAAAAAGAGGTGACCAGATTCGCTTGTTTGATGGTCAAGGATTTGAATGTGAAGCCGATCTTATTGAGGTATCTAAACGTGACTCACAGGTTCAAGTTGGTAAACGAATTGATATTGGCAATGAATCTCCATTAACGATTACCTTATTGCAAGGGGTTTCACGGGGTGAAAGAATGGACTATGCCCTGCAAAAAGCCGTTGAGCTGGGCGTGACACGTGTGATTCCTGTCGTCACAGAACGCTGTAATGTACAACTATCGAATGGCCGTGCAGATAAGCGTTTAAGTCATTGGCAAGGTGTCATAGTCAGTGCTTGTGAACAAAGTGGTCGTAGTTTTGTGCCCGAATTAACAAATGTGATGTTATTAGATGACGCCTTATTAACATGTGATGCACAATGCAAACTGGTTTTAGAGCCGCTAGCAAGAGCAGGCTTTACCAGTGTAGAAAAACAAGATGATCTTGCATTATTAATTGGGCCAGAAGGTGGCTTTAGTGAACAAGAAATTGCGCAAGCAAATAAGGCCGATTTTCAGTCTATTCGTTTTGGGCCAAGGATTTTAAGGACAGAAACTGCTACGGTGGCAGCTTTAGCCGTTGTTCAAGCGCTATGGGGTGATTTAGGTTGATTGATAATGGTTTTACAGTTTTGTTACTTTGCGGTCTTGCTTGGTTTTGGTGGGATGGTCGTGGCGCCGCAGAGCGGGCCATTAAAGCAGCACAGCAAAGCTGTGAACAGGCTGATTTAGTCTTTTTAAATGATACAGTTGGCTGGAAAAAACTACGCTTGAAAAGAAATAAACGTGGCCGAGTTCAGTTTCAACGAACTTATTTCTTTGAGTTCTCTAGTGATATGGAGCGACGTTATCAAGGGGAAATTATTATGCTTGGACAGCATGTGACGGACATAAACTTAGATGCATATCGTGTATCTTAAATTGTCATTTTCTTTGATAGTTTATGATATATATACAGTTATTTTAAGGTGAACAAAATGCAAAAAACAGCGATTGTAGTGGATGATTCTCGTGTCGCACGAATGACATTAAAAAAATTACTCCTCGCCGATAACTTTGAAGTAATCGAATTTGGTAGTGGAGAGGAAGTCCTAAATTATTTGGAGTCCATTAATACTAATCCTGACATTATTTTCATGGATGTGATGATGGATGGCATGGATGGCTTAACTGCAACAAGAAAGCTAAAAGAAAACTCAAAGTTGAGTAGAATCCCTGTCGTTATGTGTACAGGAAATGATACCGAAGAAGATAGACAAAAAGCACTAGCAGCAGGAGCTATAACAGCATTAACCAAACCTCCAGTAGCACAAGCCTTAGCCGAAATAATTGCAAATGTTAATGTGGTTTCTCAGCATATCGAAGAAGAACCTGTTGCAGCATTTGAGCAAGCTGCCTTTATGATTAAGGCTCGCACAGAAATTGAAAAACAATTGACTGAGCAGTTAGAAATAAAAAGCCGTCAAATCGCTGAAGAAACGACTAATAGGATTGTTGCCGAACAAGTTAATGCAAAAATAGACAATATTCAAAGGCAATTAGCAGCGCAGACTGAGTCTGTTCGCACTGAGAACGCTTCAAGTAATATTGAAGGCGCAGTTGCTGAAGCATGTAAGCTTGCAGCTGAGGAAAATGTTTCACGGATAGCGGCAACGACAATTCAGCAGATTGTTGGAGAAGCTAATTTACCGAAACAAGTGAGTGACTTCTTAGCTCAAGAAGGTGAAGAGTGGTTAACGGATCAAGAAGAAGAATTAGGTTCGCAGTTAAACGCTCAATTAGAACTTCATATTCCCCGCATAGTTAATGAGCATTTAAATACCAATTTGAAGTCATTAATTACACCTATTGTGTCAGATCTTACTGATACCCAGCGAGTGGATAGTACAGAGACATTAACAAAGATCCAGGTTGAACAAATAGTGAATAGTTCGCTTCATAGCTATACACCGACTGTAGTGCAACCAATGATTGGCAGTGAAATAAGAAAACGATTTTCTGAACAAGAAGAGACGGATAGTGATAGCAATGATGCCTTAACTCAGGTAAAACTACAGCTTACAAGGCTGAAAGCTATTACGATTGCTTTAGGTTTAGTGGTAACTGGTTTACTTGCTGTTGTGCTTAATGAAATCTTTTTAAGACTTTAAATAAGCAATGAATATCGCTGATGCTTTGAAATATGGCCGTGATGGACTCGCAGTAATGGAAAGCCCTGAAATTGATAGCCAAGTATTACTTTGTCATGTCTTAAAACGTACAACGGTCTATTTGCATACATGGCAAGATAAAGTCTTAACATTAGAGCAAAATAAGGAATTTGTAAGGCTGATTGAACAACGTCAACATGGGCATCCTGTCGCTCATTTGACAGGGCAAAGAGGCTTTTGGTCTTTGGATTTAAAAGTGACTAACGATACTTTGATTCCACGACCTGATACGGAATTATTAGTGTCATTAGCCATAGCTAAAATATCTGATGATATGTGCATTGCCGACTTAGGAACGGGCTCCGGTGCTATTGCTTTATCATTGGCGATAGAAAAACCGAATAATACTTTTATTGCCATGGATTATTCTTTTCCAGCACTTTTGGTCGCTAAAGTGAATGCTGTAAATAATAATGTAAACAAGGTCTTTTTTTTGCAAGGAAGTTGGTTAGAAGCTATTGCAGAGAAAAGCCTAGATATGATTGTTAGTAACCCGCCCTATATTGAACAAGATGACCCGCATTTATTAGAAGGCGATGTACGGTTTGAGCCAATAACTGCATTGACGTCGGGTGCTGATGGTTTAGATGATATTCGAAAAATAATTGCTCAAGCAAAATATTGTTTGAGACCCTTAGGCTGGTTAATGATTGAACATGGTTACCATCAAGCACAGCAGGTTATTCAGTTATTTGAACAAGCGAGCTTTGTTGCCGTGAAATCTGAGCAAGATTTTGGTGGTAATGATCGGGTTGTTATTGGGCAATTCCCAGCATGAGACATAATTTATATTTTGGAATATATGAATGAACGACGATCAATTATTACGTTATAGTCGACAAGTTTTATTGCCTCAGATCGATATTGACGGGCAGATGAAATTTTTGGAAGGACGGGTATTAATTATCGGGCTAGGTGGGCTAGGCTCCCCAGTTGCAATGTATTTAGCCGCTGCAGGCGTCGGTCACTTAACGCTGGTGGATGATGATGAGGTTGAAGTCTCTAATTTACAACGACAAATTATTCATGGTGAGGATGATCTTGGGCGCCTGAAAGTTGAATCTGCTGCAGAAGCTATTAGCGATCTTAATAGTGCCTGTCAGGTTAAGGTGAAAACGAATCGATTAGATCGCGATGCGTTAACTGTCGAAGTAAATAAAGCTGATGTCGTTGTTGATTGTAGTGATAATTTTGCCAGCCGTTTTTTATTAAATGAGGTCACTCAAGCCTGCAAAACACCCTTGGTTTCAGGCGCAGCAATCCGCATGGAAGGTCAAGTTACCGTGTATGATTCAAGGCAAGAAGGCAGTGCATGTTATCGCTGTGTATATGAAGATAATGGAGAGTTACAACAAACTTGTTCTGAGTCTGGTGTTTTATCACCATTATTAGGAATAATTGGTAGTATGCAAGCGGTGGAAACGCTTAAGTTATTAGCTGGGGTAGGCGAGCCACTCTCTGAGCGATTAATGATTCATGATGCCTTATCGATGACATGGCGTGAAATAAAATTACGACAAGATCCTACTTGTCCTGTATGCAAAAAGGTTAACGATTAAAATGAATAAAGCACAACTTGAACAGGCTGCTGAAATCGCACTAGAACAAGCAAAACAACAAGGTGCAACAGCTGCCGAAGTCGGAGTCAGTCATAGTAGTGGTGTGTCAGTGACTGTTCGACAAGGTGATATCGAAACACTTGAGCACAATAATGACAAAGGCTTAGGTATTACCGTTTATTTTGGTCAAACCAAAGCATCAGCGAGTACATCAGACTTTAGACCAGAAGCTATCGCTGATACGGTGGCAGCCGCTTGCGGTATCGCCAAACATACACAAGCCGATGAATTTGCTGGATTGGCTGATGCGAAACTGATGGCAACAGAGTTTCCTGATTTATCCGCTTATCATCCGTGGGATCTTGAGGCAGATAAAGCCATTGAAATTGCCACTGAGTGTGAACAAGCAGGCTTCGACCTAGATAAGAAAATTACCAATTCTGAAGGTGCTAGTGTATCGAGTCATCAAGGAGGCCGAGTGTATGCAAATAGTCATGGGTTCATAGGTAATTCAAAAAGCACTAGACATAGTATTTCAAGTACTTTAATTGCTAATGATGACAATGAGGGCATGCAGCGTGATTATTGGTATGACGTAGCACGAGATGCCAATGACTTGGCTTCTGCTATTGATATTGGACGACGCGCAGCAGATAGAACATTACGTCGACTAAATGCCAAAGTGGTTCCAACGGGTAATTCTCCTGTTGTGTTTGCAGCAGAAGTTGCACCATCACTATTTGGGCAATTAATTGGCGCAATCAGTGGGCGTGCTTTGTATAAAAAATCTACTTTTTTAGACGACCACTTAGGTAAGCAAATTTTTCCTGATTTTATGCATATCCATGAGCAACCCTACTTATTAAAGGCATTAGGCAGTGCAGCCTTTGATGGCGAGGGCGTAGCGACAAAAGCACGTGATATTGTTCGCGATGGTGTGTTGCAAGGGTATGTGCTTGATAGCTATTCAGCACGTAAATTGAATATGGCTACCACAGGAAATAGTGGTGGCGTACATAACCTTACTATTGAAACAGGTACACTTGGTTTTGCTGACATACTAAAAGAAATGGGCACAGGTGTACTTGTCACAGAAACCATGGGAATGGGTGTAAATATTGTGACCGGTGATTATTCTCAAGGCGCAGCCGGTTTCTGGGTTGAAAAAGGTGTAATTCAATATCCTATTGATGAATTCACTATCGCCAGTAATTTACGAGATATGTTCCTAGGTATTCAAGCAGTAGGTAGTGATGTTGAGTGTAAAGGAAATACTCGAACGGGTTCGGTATGGATCGATAATATGATGATTGCAGGTTAGCAGCTTTAATAAGCTGCCTTGATAATATCGGTTATATCTTTAAGATCACCAACAGCAAATAAGTTTTGAAGAACGCTCTTTATTATTTTGACCTTATGAGGGCTATGATGACGTAATTCAGCGAGTTGCTCTGTTAAATCCTGCTCTTGATTGAGAGCATTAACGGGCAATGGCATTATTGAGCATTGAAAGAATACGTGCTCTTTATGTGCTAAGGCTCGGTTTATAAACACAGCCTTTTCTGCTGCAGATTTTAGTTCTAAATCAGAGTTAATAACCCAATCGCCATTATTAGTTTTAGCTTGGTAACAATATAAGCCAAACTTAGCACTATCATTAAGTGAAAGATCTTTTAATGTTTCAGATAATAAGGCGGTTATATTAGTGAGCGCTTGCCACAACTGTGGTTTTTCATCAACACGGTTATTTTGAGTTGATGCAACGGCTTGTACAATACGTTTATTGTCATCTGTCATGCCAAAATAGATAGGGATGCTGGATAGAGATTGACTTAGCAGCGTGCTAAAAATATGGCTTTCTTTGGGTGTAACGATATCTTGATTATTTTTAGCTAAAGCATCTTTATTTTTTTCAATGATATCAGTAAAGAAGTCATTGGTTTGTTTGGTGCAACTTAGTGTATTACGCTCCAAACCTACTGTTGATTGGCTAAATAAATGGTACTCATTTTTTATAATGTATGGGATCTTCGTCAAGGTCACTTTTTTGGTTTGAGTCTGCCAACGATCAAAATCAACCAGCACATGCATTTCTTTTCGTAACGAGAGGTTCTCTGGTGGGGTAAAAGACAATCCCGTTGTAGAGGCATCGATACTGGTGAGTTTGAACTTCTCGCCATTGATATGAACTGTTATCGCAGTGCGGATATAAAAACGTGGTTCATGGTGTGTAAAATAATGTGCCAGTGCTTTTGGTTCGGGAACAGAGAAAGTTGTTTGTTCTGTCACTGTGGCTCGTTTTAGTTCAACATCAGTAAATGTGGCGACGGATTCAGTATTGTGACAGCTGCTTGAAATATCTGAAACGGAGACACAAAGAGAAATATCAGTAAGACGTGCTGTTAAGTTGACTCCTGCTTGTTGATCACGTCTTGAGATGGCATTGATTTGTTCTTCGAAATCAGAAACGTCTATTTTACAGCTCTGAGTGTGGAGCAGTAAGACAGTGCCACTATTCTTTTGGGCCCAATTTAATGCCTTTGCTACTAACTGTGTGTCAGAACGTGCAACAGCAAGGCTATGAGGTCTGGCTTCTATTTTAGTGATAACCACTACCATATCTTCACCCCTAGCCATGAGAGTATGGAGAGGCATTAGGCTAAAATCGAGTTGATTATTGTCGTCTAATAAAGGCAATAAAATAGTTTCGCTTCTAGGCATGAGGTGAAATGCTTTTATCGGGTCTGAATCAACTGGCTTACCCAACCAGAGTAATACTGAATTGAGTGAATGGGAATATAAGCGAAGGTAATATCGATTAATAAGGTTAACCATCTTACTATCAAGGTCATGATAGGCTGCAATATTATGTTTTTCTGTCCATTCGTCAAGCCATTTACTAATAGCCAAGTCATCACTATGATGACGAATTAAAATAGCCTGTGTATGTGTTTCATCATGCTTTATACGACTAATTTTATAAGGAATATTTGATAGTAATTCTGTATTAGCAGTGGCATTAAAGTCTGGAAAGCTAATGGATACTTCGGCACCTTGTTCAAGGGTATAAGAACGTTTTAGTGTGATGCGGATAGCGCTAGTGGTGATATCAATGGTTGAGCCATGATAGAGCATATCGGCTAAGACTATTTTAATCGGTGTTGCAAACACGATACGAGCTTCTTGCCTGCTTACTCGCTGATCAAAAGAGATAAGTTGAGGTTGCTCAGCATCGTTAGATAG
This sequence comes from uncultured Gammaproteobacteria bacterium, assembly GCA_913058195.1. Classification (GTDB taxonomy): domain Bacteria; phylum Pseudomonadota; class Gammaproteobacteria; order Nitrosococcales; family Methylophagaceae. Next base: position 25,824 of record CAJXPP010000005.1, read on the forward strand.
AATGGAGTTTCCTGCCTTGGGCTGGGTCTCAGCTTCTGCTTGCTGTTTTTCATTGAGCGTTTTTACAACTTTTAAGACTGACTCATAGACCCCAATAGTATATTTACCTTTAAAACGAGCCAATAATTGTTTGGCAAGTAAATAACCACGGTCGTCTAAATAATGTGTTTTGTCGCCAAATGTATAAGCTTGGCATTCGCCAGTGACCCTACCGCGTAAATCAATCGCACGGTTACAGGTTTTACTGAGCCGTTGATGCTCTAATTTCTGTAAAAACTGCTCGTTTTTTGAATTAGAATTATCGGCCATTAGATGTCTTAAAGCTTGTCAAACTCAGCAGGTGTTTTAGCGATAATACTCAAAGCATGAATGTCTGAGGCAAATAAGTCTTTGGCTGCTTCATTGACTAAACGATGCCGCTTTATCAGCATTAAACCATCAAACACATCACTTACAATTGTCAGAGTGTAATGACCTCCCCCCGTATTGCCCGCATGACCAGCATGCAGTGCACTGTCATCTTGGATAGAAAGATGGCTAGGGTTTAAGCTTGCCATTGCGTGTTCCAGTTTGTTAATGGTGTTGCTCATGGCAATACTTTTTTAAATGGTTTAACGATAACCTTAGCGTAAACACCGGCTTCAATATAAGGGTCTGCATCTGCCCACGTTTGGGCCTGAGCCAAGTCGTTAAATTCGGCCACCACCAAACTGCCTGTGAAACCAGCATCAGCAGGGTCATCACTATCAATCGCGGGGTGTGGACCAGCTAATATTAAGCGACCTTGTTGCTGTAAGTCTGTTAAACGTTCTAGGTGTGCTGGTCTTGCTTCTTTTCGGCGACTTAAGCTATCGGCAATATCTTCACTGATAATGGCATATAACATTATTTTTGGTCCTCAGCTGGTGGTGTAACTTCAGTAATATATTTTGATAAATATACAGACTGACCGATGATGAATACGATGGTGAGTCCAAGTAAACCAAATAATTTAAAGTTGACCCATGTTTCTTCTGGGAAGTTAAAGGCGACATATAAATTAGCTAAGCCCGAAATGACAAAAAATAATACCCAAGCAATATTTAATCGTTTCCAGACAGCGACTGGTAATTGAATGTGTTCAGCCATCATACGTTCAAGCAATGATTTATCAGTAAATAATTGGGCGCCGATGAAAGCGAGTGCAAATAACCAGTTTACAGCTGTTGGTTTCCATTTAATAAAGTCAGGGTTTTGTAGCCATAAGGTAGCACCACCAAGGACAACAACAAGTACCAGCGTTATCAAATGAGACTTTTCAACTTTCTTCGTTAATAACCAGGTAATTGTAACTTGAAGAATAGACGCCACAATCATAACTGCAGTGGCAGCATAAATACCCTTCACATCATATTCTTGACCATCCCAGTGATAGATACCTCCGCCAAATTTATAGGCGATAAAAAAGAGTACGATGGGTAAAAAATCAAAAAATATTTTCATGGGTTTCTTTAAGTAAAAAAGTAATGGCAGCTATTTTAACGTAAAATAGCATGAATGACTTGTTATGACCTACATTGCCACTCAACAGCCTCTGATGGCTCCTTAAGCCCCACTGAATTAGTGAGCCGCGCTATCGAGCAGGGTGTAGATATACTGGCATTGACTGATCATGACGGTACCGAAGGCATTGCTGAAGCATCACATGCAGCACAGGGGACTGATTTAACCCTGCTTGCTGGCGTAGAAATATCAGTTACATGGGGCGGAACAACCATCCATATTGTTGGTTTAAATATCGATGTGAACCACCCTGCCTTACAAAATGGTCTAACAACAATGCGACAGTACCGTATTGGTCGAGCTGAAGAAATCGCTAAACGATTAGATAAGGCTGGAATTTCAGGAGCGCTTGAAGGTGCTAAGAAATACGCATCAGAGGTTATGTCTGTCTCTTATACACATCTCCGAGCCCACGAGACTAGG
>CAJXPP010000006.1 GCA_913058195.1 uncultured Gammaproteobacteria bacterium
TAGTCTCGTGGGCTCGGAGATGTGTATAAGAGACAGTCAGTGAATAATATATTACATATCGATGCCAGTGGACGGGGAAAAGCATCAGTAACCAGGCAGTTGAGTAACGAAATCGTACAGAAAATTAGCAGCGATAAAACCGAGGTAACGTATCGCGATGTTAGTGGGGGCCTACCTTTCTTGGACGAACTAATGATTGGTTCTTATTACACACAAAAAGAAGAGCGTAGCGAAGAACAGCATCAAGCCATTGCTGTTTCGGATACGATTGTTGAGGAACTGATGGCCGCCGATGCTGTAGTCATTGGTATACCGGTTTATAACTTCTCCATGCCAGCGGGATTTAAGGCATGGTCTGACCTGGCAGCGCGCGTAGGAGAAACCTTCACATACACCGAGAATGGTCCAGAGGGGCTATTAGAAGGCAAAAAAGTTTATATCGCCGTCGCATCTGGCGGTACTCAAATCGGTAGTGATCTCGACTTCCTGACTCCCTGGCTACGTCATTTTTTTGGTTTCATTGGCATTTTCGATGTCGAGATTGTTCAGGCCGAAGCATAAACTGAGACGGAGAAAAAGCCTTTAAAAAAGACGTAGCATCAAACGCTACTATAAAAGCTTAAATGAAGCAGACTATGTAGACGGTACATTTAGAGGTAATCATGGAAATTATAAAACGAGATAATTTGCTAGAGGGTGGATTTGCAGGCCTAAAAGAGCATCGCCTGATAAAAGACTCAAAACTGTTTGGTTCCCAGCAAAACAACGACGGCAGCTGGACTGGCTTGGAAAACTTTGTTTACCTTGCCGATGCTCGTTTTATGCCTCACGGTGAAACACGCATGCATAGTCATCATGAAATAGACGTTATCACTTTAATGGTCGATGGTAATATCAAGCATGAAGGCTCTATGGAAAGTGGAAAAGATTTGTCACGTAATGATGTGCAGGTTCAACGTGCTGGTGGCGAGGGCTTCTCTCATAATGAAATTAACCCAGATGGAAATTGGAATCGTCTGATACAACTATGGGTATTACCTGAAATTGCTGGCCAGGCTGCCAATTATAAAGTTTATAAACCTGTTAAAGGAGGGCTCACTCGTATCTATGGAGGTGAAGATAATAGTGATGTCGACTTTCCTTCGAAAACCAAAATCGATGTCGCATTACTGAGTAACGGGCAACAAATTGAAGTGGATGGCCCGTTTCTGTTCTACATTACTCGCGGTAAAGGTATTGCGAATAATAAACGGGTACAAGATGGTGATTTGATCCGCGGCAATTCGATAAAGTTTGAAGCTAATGACGATGTGCAATTAATCGTTATTCACACGGGATAAAACACGATGAATTTAGGTAAACAAGGTTTGTCATTAGGACAACATTTAGTGGCTACTTTTACCTCCGCCAAATTACTACCATGGTTAGTAACTAACGTAACATATACATAACAAGATTATATTGGCGGCTTTCCTGTTCACTCTCATAGTGATTTTTAAATGGCCACATATCTATTAGAGGGCCAAAAGATAATGTAGGTAATAAGGGGGTAATCAATCCAGCTTAAGGCTAATAAGCAGGCTTGATTCTTGTTGCCCGCAATCATACTTTTGAATGTACCTATTGTTCATGGCGGCTCTTTTGTTATGAATACCGAACAACAACGAGAACGAGCATTTTCTGATTTTAGACAATAACACTACTTTTTTGGAGAAAAACTATGACTGACCCTATTATTGCTGATAACAAACCTGTTGCGGTTGAATTAGAACAAGGTAAGCAGTATTACTTTTGTACCTGCGGTGGCTCTGCAAATCAACCGTTTTGTGATGGTGCTCATCAAGGCACATTATTTCAGCCCAAGGCTTTTACTGCTGAGAAAGATGGAGTGGCATATCTCTGTGCTTGTAAACAGTCTGGTAATACACCATATTGTGATGGTTCACATTCCAAGTTGACGGCACAATAAAACACGCTAAGAAAGCTATTATTGTTTAAACCAATGTTGGGTGTGATTGACGAAATAAACCAACGATAACATCACAGGTACTTCGACTAATACACCCACAACGGTGGCTAATGCTGCACCAGAATGTAGTCCAAATAATGAGACAGCGACAGCGACGGCTAATTCAAAAAAATTGGATGCTCCGATCATGCAAGCTGGGGCGGCAATATTGTGGGCAAGTTTGAGTCGCTTTGCTGCAAAATAAGCGATGGCAAAGATGCCATAAGTTTGGATCAGTAAAGGAATTGCAATCAATACAATGGTTTCTGGTTGTTGCAGAATTATTTCGGCCTGAAAACCAAATAGTAATACAACAGTTGATAACAAACCAAGAACTGACCAAGGTTTGATGGTGGTTAATAAGTGTTGCAGTTTATCATCATGGCCATATTGATTAAGCCTATTACGAGTTAAAATACCTGCAATAAGTGGTAATACAACATATAACAGCACAGAAATAAGTAGTGTTTTCCATGGCACTTGAATATCGCTAACTCCGAGTAAAAATGCCGTGATGGGAGCAAAGGCAAAAATCATGATCACATCATTAATTGACACTTGCACTAGCGTGTAATTGGGATCGCCTTTGGTCATTTGGCTCCAGACAAAAACCATAGCAGTACATGGGGCTACTCCCAATAGAATCATGCCGGCGATATATTCGTTTGCTGTACTGGGATCGACCCAGTCAATAAATAGTATTTTAAAGAATAGCCAGCCAAGCAAGGCCATGGTGAAAGGTTTGATTAGCCAATTGATAATCAGCGTTAACATCAGACCTTTAGGTTGTTTTCTTACATCTTTAATGGCATTAAAATCAATTTGGACCATCATCGGATAAATCATCAGCCAAATAAACAGGGCAATAACTAAGTTGACATGGGCAAACTCTAATTGGGCGACTAAATTGAAAAAGGCGGGAAATGAATTACCCGTAAGCACACCAATAATAATGCTGATACCAACCCAGAGTGACAAATAGCGTTCAAAGATGCCCATTTTATAATTCCTCTAGCTTATATTTGATGTCTAGGCAATGGTTGCGATAATAGTGCAGCAGTACCAATCAATAGACTAGAGGCAATAAGACAACCATAAAGTCCGTAGTATTGAAATAATAGCCCTGATAAAATCGTACCGCTTAAGCGGCCACCTGCATTGGCCATATAATAAAATCCGACATTCATGGCGAGCTTGTCTTTATCTGCCCATTGCACAATTAAATAAGAATGCACCGCCGAATTAATGGCAAACACAATGCCAAACAGGCTTAAACCGATAATGATGACGGATGTAGGTGCGAGGCTGCTTGTTAGCGCCCAAGCGATGCCTGCAGGAATGAGCATTAAGAGTACAGCCAGCAATTGAGCCGTTTTGCCATTTGGCTTATGGCCGCGAATTAAGTTAGGCGTGAACGCTTGAACTAAGCCATAGCCGATAAGCCACAAGGCTAAGAAAGCCCCTGTTTGTTCAAAATCCCACCCCAAGCTGGTGGTAAGGTAAACGGGTAGGGCGACGACAAACCATACATCTCGTGAGCCGAATAAGAAAAAACGAGCAGCAGAGAGCCAGTTGATGGCTGCTGAGTTTGAAAATACCTGACTGAACTTGGCTTTATTGTTAGTTTTTCCTAGATCGTTAGGTAATAAAACCCATGTCAGGATTAATACGGAGAATAAGCTACCTGCCAAGATATAAAGAGCACTTTGAAAGCCATACAAAGCGAGTAATAAGCCGCCTAGGAAAAACCCAGCGCCTTTGAGAGTATTTTTCGAGCCGGTTAAAGCAGCTACCCACTTGAATAATGGGTTAGATTGTTCGTCTTGTTGCGTTGCTGGAACAAACAATTTAACACTGGCTTTGGCACTCATTTTATTAAGATCTTTCGCTATGCCGGATAGTGCTTGAGCCAGCATTACGTAGGTAACGCTTAAGAATTCAACAGGCACCGTCAGCATTATTAGTGCAATAATCTGCATTAGCATGCCGATATGCATGGTGTTATTGAGACCAATGCGAGCAGCTAGCCACCCACCCACTAAGTTAGTTACTATGCCAAAAAACTCATAGAATAAAAATAAGCTGGCAATAGCTAATGGGCTATAACCAAGCTGGTGGAAATAGAGCACCACCAGCATACGAATAGCGCCATCCGTTAAGGTGAAAGCCCAATAGCCACCTGTTATCACAGCATAATTACGCAAGCTATGATCATTACTCATTATTAGATCTTCTTAGCGATCATGACGGCGATATCAACCATGCGATTTACATAGCCCCATTCATTGTCATACCACGCTAATATTTTAACTTGAGTATCATCAATAACCATAGTTGATGGCGCATCAATTATTGCTGAACGAGGATCGTTAGTGTAATCGGCCGAGACTAAGGGCCGTGTTTCAAAGCCTAAAATGTCTTCTAGATGTGTTTGTGATGCAGACTGTAGCAGTTCATTAACTTCATCACGATTGGTAGGGCGGTTTGATTCAAATACAAAGTCAGTAAGCGAGCCGTTGAGTAAGGGAACGCGGACTGCTAAGCCATTAAGCTTACCTTTAAGTTCTGGAAAAATAGTGGTTATTGCTTTGGCTGAACCTGTTGACGTTGGGATTAAAGATTGACCAGATGCACGAGCACGGCGTAAATCTTTATGGCCTTTATCGACAATTGTTTGGGTGTTGGTAATATTATGAATAGTGGTCATAGAACCATGTTTTATACCGAGTGACTCATGCATCACTTTGACCACAGGGGCTAAACAATTGGTGGTGCATGATGCGGCAGTGATAATGTTATGGTGTTCTGGATCATAAAGGTGATGATTCACACCATAGGCAAGATTAAGAGCTGGTTCTGGACATGGTGCTGACACCAGTACTTTTTTAATACCTTGATCAAAATACGGTTGTAATTGTTCAGCAGTTTTGAACTTTCCAGTACATTCTAAAACCAGATCAATACCAAGACTTTTCCAGTCAACACCTTCAAGCGATTCTGATTGGCTAAAAGACACCTGTTTGTCGTCAATATTAATGTTGTTTTGTGAATGTGATATTTTTTTATCATCACCCCAGCGGCCATGAATAGAATCAAACTGTAGTAGATGGGCGTGACATTCGGCATCACCACTAATTTCATTAATATGAACAAATTCAAGATCACTTCGATCCCAAGCTGCTTGTAGTGCTAATTTACCCATACGACCAAAGCCATTAATTCCCACACGTATTTTCATTTTAAATCCTAATTAGCAACAGTTTTGATTGGGTCTATCTGACATGGATTTTAATTTAGCCAAATCATCCATATAGGGTGATGTTGAAGCAACACCACTCGTGGTTACTTCAATAAGTTGTTTCACCCACTCTGGCAGTTCGGCATTGACACGATAATAAATCCATAAACCTTGGCGACGAGAGAGTAATAAGCCAGCGTGTTTAAGTTGTGCTAAGTGGCGGGAGATAACAGGCTGGGCTAAATCCAAGACATAGGTTAATTCACACACACACAATTCATCTGTTTGCTGTATCAACACCAGAGAGCGGAGTCGCATAGGGTGAGATAGAACAGAAAAAAAAGTATCAGCATCAACAGACATTGTAAAACTCAATATTCAAAAAATGATATATAGCAAATACTGTATATTGAATGATGTTAAAGTTCAAGTGACAAAATAGAGAGCAACAAAAAAGCCGTATCAATATTCATTGATACGGCTTTTTTATTTCAAGGAAGTTGGATGCTTTTTTAGAAGCTGCTCCAGTTATTTTTCTTTTGAATTCTAAGCCGAGGCAGTATTAAACCAAGTATTAAACCTAAGAATAATACCGCTGCACCAATTAAAAACCACCGTTTTGCATCACTCTCTGTAAGCGCACTATTCTCAATAACCAATGACTGCATTTGGTTATCAATCTGCTGAAGTTTTTCTTTTAATTGGCGGTTCTCATTATTTAATGCCACAGCATTTGAAGCTGTTCGACGCAAATCATCTAATTCTTTGCTCAAACGTTGTGATGTCTCTTTTAGTGTTAAATTGTCACCACTTGCCGAACTATTTTGTGTTGATAGTGCTTGAATTTCTTCTTTATATTTTGCAAGTTCTAACTCTAAATTGGCTACTTTTTTCTCACTGGAAGCAAGACGATCACGAGCACTTGGTTGGTTACTGAGTAATCGGGTAAGTACCCAGCCTGTGACACCTTTTGAGGTTTTAACTTTTGAATAACCGGCAGGATCGGTTTCAATTACTTCTAAGCGAGTACCAGAAGGTAATACTTTTTTGATGGCATACTTAACGCCTTGGCCGTTACGCATCATGATATCAAGCTCATCAGATACATAGCGTGTCGTTTGTGCCTGGCCGACTAATGGCGCTAATAGAGGAATAATAATAAATAAGGATATAAGAATTCTTTTCACGGTAACGCTTCTATAAGTTTAAATTGATGGGTCATTTTAGCAGATGACACATTGAAAATGTATGAATATAAGTAAAACTCAACACAAAAATTGTAACAGATTCATCAGTTTGTAATATTTAACTGATATCTTTCTTTAGATAATATGTGAGAAGAGAAAGAAATGGAAAGAATGAGAGTAATGTTTTTGTGCACTGGTAATGCCTGTCGATCACAAATGGCAGAAGGTTGGGCAAGAGAGCTAGCGGGTGACTTAATCAGTATTAAGTCTGCAGGTATCGAAGCCCACGGTAAGAACCAGCTGGCGATTTCAGCAATGGATGAAGTAGGAATTGATATCTCACAGCAAGAGTCACTTCGTATCAATGGTGAAATGTTAGAATGGACAGATTTACTAGTAAGCTTGTGTGATAACGCCGAAGAACAATGCCCAGTGATTAGCCCTCATACGATCAAGTTACATCTGCCATTAGCGGATCCAGCTAAAATTAAAGGCACAGAAGAAGAAATTCAAGCTGAATTTCGTGAAGCTCGTGAGAAAGTTAAAGAACGAGTTGAATTTGTTATCGCTCAGTTAGATACTCACTAATCATTCTATTCACAAGGATTAAGATGAGCTTAAATTAAGCTCATCATTTAACCTAAATCATATTGAGGGTGTAGTTGATACAAACTATTACCCTGACTTTTCTTCGATGCTGACTTTGCTTTTGTCGCGAATTCAGACAAGTCTTCTTCCGTTGTTATCGATGGAAAATCTAAGATTCTTACCGCACCGATCGATAGCGCTAAAAGAGGGTAAAAGATGGTATTTCCATATCGGTCCCGAGCTGACATACCTTGTTGCTCTAGGTGTTCATCGTTGTAAAATTCTGAGTAAAGATCAATAAAGTCAGAGAATATCGCATGACAGCGTTGCTCCCAGTCTTTGCTTGCAAAAAAGACGATAAAATCATCTCCGCCAACATGGCCTATAAAGTCTGATTCTGGATCTGCGTGATTAACTAATAGCTCTGCTGTACTGCGAATTATTTTATCGCCTTTAGCAAAGCCATAAATATCATTATAAGGTTTGAAATTATCCAGATCGAAATAACACATGACGACATCATGACTTTTTTCGAGTATTTCTATCGTATGTTCTGTGATAGGGACATTGCCAGGTAAGCCGCTTAATGGGTTAGCATGACGAGCCATGCTTATTTGTAAGTCAGTTATCTGTCTAAGTAGATCCATTAAGCTACCAATGCCACGATATTGATTTTTTTCTGTAATCACAAAGACACCATGCTGTATCGAGTTATCTTGGCTTGTTATTTGGTGACTTAACTTCTTTAAGGGGAGAGAAATATCGGCAATAGTTGGTTCTGAGTCGAGGAATAAATGAATGGGCTTCCTACCATGCAACTCACGCCCATAACGGCTAGCGTACAAAGTCATGAACTCATCGCGCCAAATCATGCCTGCTATCGAACTATCGTCATTGATTACAGGTAAACCAGATAGTTCGAGGCTTTGATGAAAACGCTCACCAACATGACTTACGGTGTCAGTAACTTGTATTGGTGGCACATTAATTAGCAGGCTTCTTACTAGAGTATTGCTGCGAGATGCATGTAAAGTAGGGGCGAGAGAAGGCTTTCTTTTAGAAAATAACTCCGATTCTATTTCTTTCTTTGGTTGAATAGCCGGGCGACCAAAGTAATAGCCTTGAGCAAAGTCGATATTCATCTCGCTAGAGGTCAAGTACTCTTCTCGAACCTCAATACCTTCACCTATCACCTTGCAATTTACCCCTTTGGCTATATCAACCATTGATTGAACAAATTGACGTTTATGCTGATCTTGATGAATGTTTTGTATAAAATGGCGATCGAGTTTGACAAAATCAGGTTTTATTTCTGACCAAGTACGTAAACCTGAATAACCCGCACCTAAATCATCAATGGCAATTGAAAATCCCATTTTACGATAGTGATCGGTTGCATCGCGCATCAATTTGTAATCACTAATAGGGTATTGTTCGGTGAGCTCAATAACGACTTGGTTGGCAGGTAAGTCAGCGCGTTTGATAAAATCTAGCGTTAATCCGTGCTGATAATCTTGTTGTAATAGCACCTCGGGAATGGTGTTAATAAATAATTTTTCTTCAAGCTTGAGTTGTCCAAACTGTTTAATAGCTACTTCACGGCATAATAAGTCGAGCTCAGCTAGACGACCATGACGGCTTGCTGCATCAAATAAATTAATAGGTGAATGCAGAATACTATCGGATGGACCTCGAATTAATGCTTCGTAACCATAGATCTTATTTTTTTTGAGCGACACTATTGGTTGAAATAGTGGAGTCAAGGCAGCAGTTTCTAGAATCTGATCCAGTGATATGCCTTGTTGAAGTTCTTCTTTTGTCAAAATACCTTATCCATAGTGATAAATAGCTAAAAAAAAGCCCCACCCATTTTACGGGTGAGGCTCAGTATTACGAGTGCACTATATCAAGCACTTTTTACCAGTATGCGTTCGCTCGGAATTTTAGTGCAGATGGTTCGTAGCCTACACTTGAGCCATCTACAGTTAAATCGGTTACCGTGTCATAGTTGAGAAGGAAGCTGATATTGCTGGTTGGGTAGTATTTTAAACCAATGGTGAATTTATCAACTTCATCGGTGCCATTGACATCGCCTTCGATTTCAGTCGATTCAAATCGAGCAGCAACTTGCCACGCACCCAAAGATGATTTTGGTGTGATACCTGATGTGTAACCTTTGCTCCATTTCATGGATTCGCCTGTCAACCAGTAACCCACTTCAACAGAGTAGCTATCGACTTCAACGTCATCGTTGTTCTTACTATCCATAGTATAAGTGTTGTATTCGGCAATGGTGTGCAAAGGTCCGTAAACACCAAATACATCAGTCGTAAAGGCATTAGTACTATCTAAGTCACCGCTGGCAAGACCACCACTGAGATGTTTTGTTGCATCTTCATGGCTGATGATTCTTTGTGAGAAGCTATATTTTTCAGCACCACTGAGATTAAGATAGCCAGCACCGACTTGTAACATATGTTGCTTATCTTGCATCAAAGGAACGAATGACCCCCTAACAGAAATGGTGTCCCCTTGTACATCACGGTTTACTTGATCATCATTGCTGCCTCCTTTGCCATGTTGGCCAAACGTTAAACCAGACGATAACATCCAACGGTAATCATCGGCAGCAGTTGTGACAATAACCCCTGATTCACGTGCAGGTGAAACGGCGCTATCTGTGAATAATGGACGATCGATAAAGGTCATGTATTTAGAGCTCATCTTGGTATTTAAACCATATTGAATATGAGATTGACCTAGTTTAACGCCAAGGCGGTTTTTATCAGCGCCAAAGCGGCTGCTGTAGTTTATCCACGCATCTTTAACGGATGTCTCACCGCCATTAAATTCACCTTCAAATTTATAACCCCAATCTTTGACTTTACCTGCGAAGCCCAAACGAAGTCGACGTAATTCGGTTCCTCGAAAATCATTTTGACCAGAACCATCTTCATCGGTGTCGATGTAATCCCACATAACCCGACCAATAGGACGGAATGTATACTGGCCGTCAGCACTTTCGATTTGAATTTTACCTTTAGTTGTAATTTTAGGCATTGTCTTAGCAGCAGAATTTACTTTGTTGACAACGTCTTCAACAACTTCTTTATCAGCTTTAGCAGCGCTTGCTAAAAGTTCAAAATTTTCTGCTGTGATTGTTCCTTGGTCACGAAGGACTTTAAGTAGGTCCATCATAGCTTCGTTATTAGCGTGTGCTGGCATAACGGCTGCGCCAAATAATGCGCCAGCAATTAATAGAGATGAAGTTTTAAGTTTCAAGGTAATATCCTCGTTATTTAATAAAAAAATCGGGTCGACAACTTGGTCGAATAAGCACACCTTAACGAGGATATGTTTCACCTTGATGAAAGAAATATTACAGAAATATTACAAGGTCAAAATTTAACAATTGGTAGCCGATATAACTAGGCGCTGTCCATAGTGTTATTTTGTCAGGAAGTATGATTTTATATATAAAACAATGGTATATACGTATCCTTACTGGTTTTATGGAATGTTGTTTTTATGGTACAAAGACAGATTAAGCTTGAAAAATAATGATTGTGACTCCATATGGCGGAGCATCACTACAACAAAAGTAGCCTAATCATGTTTCGTATATTATTTGTTTTATTCTTACTAGTACCTCTGATTGAAATTTATTTTCTAATTCAAGTTGGTGAGGTTATTGGTGCTGGCTGGACTATATTCTCTGTAGTAGCAACCGCTGTTATCGGAGCTGGTTTAATACGTACTCAAGGTGCTTCCACGTTATTACGAGCACAAGCTAATTTACAACAGGGTAGTTTGCCCGCTCTGGAAATGCTTGAAGGCATTGCTTTGGCAGTTAGTGGGGTGTTGTTATTAATCCCTGGCTTCTTTACCGATGCGCTTGGTTTTATTCTACTTATACCTTTTTTCCGTCAAGCGTTAATTAAACCATTATTAGAAAAGGGCCAGTTCACAATGCGAGGGCAGACGATGTATTCACATAGAAATTCTGATGACTCAACCATTATTGAAGGTGAAATTGTTGATCGTGATGATCATGAGCAATTGAAATAAATTTTATTGTTAACCCTTGAAGTTATTTTTCGCAGCCCCATATATGGGGTTCCTAATTTTTTTATTAGACATTTTTTGAGGAAAGTTTAATGAGTATTCGTCCCTTACATGATCGTGTGATTGTCCGTCGCATGGAAGAAGAAACAACTAGTGCTGGTGGAATCGTGATTCCTGACAGTGCAACTGAAAAACCTGCTACAGGTGAAATCGTTGCTGCAGGACACGGCAAGATTACTGATTCAGGTGATGTACGCGCTATGGATGTCAAAGTTGGCGATATCGTAATGTTCGGCAAATATGCTGGGACTGAAGTTAAAGTTGATGGCGAAGAATTAATCGTTATGCGCGAAGATGACATCGTCGCGGTACTAGAAGACTAAACGTCTTTCTCCCACCATATATTAAAGAATATTAAGAGGAATTAACATGGCTGCAAAAGAAGTCAAATTTGGCGCAGATGCGCGTAGTTTAATGGTCGATGGTGTTAACACACTGGCTAACGCTGTAAAAGTAACATTAGGTCCTAAAGGTCGTAACGTTGTTTTAGATAAAAGCTACGGCGCACCAACAGTAACTAAAGATGGTGTATCTGTTGCGAAAGAAATTGAATTAGAAAACAAATTCGAAAACATGGGCGCACAAATGGTGAAAGAAGTTGCTTCTCACACCTCTGATGCTGCCGGTGACGGTACAACAACAGCGACTGTATTAGCACAAGCTATTCTACGTGAAGGCATGAAAGCCGTTGCTGCGGGCATGAACCCAATGGATCTAAAACGCGGTATCGATAAAGCCGTTATCGCTGCAGTAGCAGAGCTAAAAGGTATGTCTTCTGCATGTGATGATGACAAAGCGATTGCTCAAGTAGGTACTATCTCTGCGAACTCTGATGAATCTGTTGGTGGCATTATTGCTGAAGCAATGCAAAAAGTAGGCAAAGAAGGCGTTATCACTGTTGAAGATGGTTCTGGTTTCGAAAACGAATTAGACGTTGTTGAAGGTATGCAGTTCGATCGCGGTTACCTATCTCCTTACTTCGTTAACGACCAACAAACAATGACAGCGGATCTTGAAGACCCGTTTGTATTATTGTTTGATAAAAAAATCTCAAATATCCGTGAATTATTACCAACATTGGAAGCTGTTGCAAAAGCAAGCCGTCCACTGTTGATTATTGCTGAAGATATCGAAGGCGAAGCACTAGCAACGTTAGTTGTGAACAGCATGCGTGGTATCGTTAAAGTATGTGCTGTTAAAGCACCTGGTTTTGGTGATCGTCGTAAAGCAATGTTACAAGATATTGCTACATTGACTGGCGGTACTGTGATTTCTGAAGAAGTAGGCTTAAACCTTGAGAAAGTTACTTTAGAAGATCTTGGCCAAGCTAAGAAAATCAATATCAGCAAAGAAAACACAATCGTTATTGATGGTGCAGGTAATGCATCTGAAATCACAGCACGTGTTGAACAAATTCGTGCACAAATTGCTGACTCTTCATCTGATTACGATAAAGAGAAGTTGCAAGAACGTGTTGCTAAACTAGCTGGCGGTGTTGCCGTTATCAAAGTTGGCGCAGCAACTGAAATGGAAATGAAAGAGAAGAAAGCACGTGTTGAAGATGCATTGCACGCGACTCGCGCAGCCGTTGAAGAAGGTGTTGTTGCTGGTGGTGGTGTTGCTCTTGTTCGTGCAGAAGGTAGCTTGGGTGAATTGAAAGGTGACAATCACGATCAAGACACGGGCATCAAAATCGCACGTCGTGCAATGGAAGAGCCTTTACGTCAAATCGTAACTAATGCAGGTGAAGAAGCATCAGTTGTATTAAATGAAGTTGCAGCAGGTAAAGGCAACTTTGGTTATAACGCAGCAACAAGCGTTTATGGCGATATGATTGAAATGGGAATTCTTGATCCAACTAAAGTAACCCGTACTGCATTACAAAATGCAGGTTCAGTTGCTGGCTTAATGCTAACAACAGAAGCAATGATTGCTGAAGCACCACAAGAAGGCGGCGCTGGTGCAATGCCTGATATGGGCGGTGGCATGGGCGGAATGGGCGGCATGATGTAAGCAGCTCAACCCATAGTAAATGCTTTTAAAAAAGGCCCCGACTAGTTTAGTCGGGGCCTTTTTTTATCTGAAGCTTAATAATTTATTAGTATTGCAATGAATGGTGGCGGTTGCTATTCATAGGTATAAAAAGGCTTTAAGCATTGACATTATGAATGCGAATCATTATCATTAGCTTCAAGAGTTAAAGATAAAGGTACTTATCAATGATTGTCTGTATTTGTAACAATGTGAACTCAGCAACAATAAAATCAACGCTAGAGAGTGGCGTGACATCACTTAAGGGCATTTGTGAAGAAACAGGTGCGACAAGTTGTTGCGGCAAATGTAAATTTAAGGTTAATGCTCTTATCCAAGATCATATACCTGAAGATAATGCCATACACTTAACTGCTTGAAGCTCTTGAATGATAAGATCAGGCTTATTGCTATATCCATGAGTTAACAGCTAAACTACATTTTTTTAAAACCTTACGAGGGATAGCATGAAAGGCGATGTAAAAGTATTAAATTTGCTTAATAAAGCATTAGGAAATGAATTGATTGCTATCAACCAGTATTTTCTGCATGCGAAAATGTATAAAGATTGGGGAATGACTAATCTTGCAGAATATGAGTATCATGAATCAATTGATGAAATGAAGCATGCTGACATGTTGGTTGACCGTATTTTATTCCTTGAAGGTTTACCTAATATGCAAGATCTTGGCGCGCTTCGTATTGGTGAAAATACCAAAGAAATGCTCGAATGTGATTTAGCATTAGAATATGATGCTGTGCCTGATCTTAAAGAGGGTATTATTCACGCTGAGAAAGTTAGTGATTTTATCTCGCGCGATTTATTTAAAAATATTTTAGATTCAGAAGAAGAACATATCGATTGGTTGGAAGCGCAATTAGGCTTAATCGAAAAAATGGGTATTGAAAATTATATTCAAGCTCAAATTATAAAAAAAGCAGATTAATTTGATTTGACTTTAAAAAAGGGCTCCGACTAGTTTAGTCGGGGCCCTTTTTTATGCTTGAAGGTTTAAGAATGATTAGTATTTAAAGTTTTTTAGAGTGGAAAGGAACTCAGCTCTACTCTTCTTCGCCTGCAGCTGAGATATAGAGGAATACAAAAAAGAATAGCGCCATCACCATCAGTTCGAACCACGGAAGCTGAGAGAGCGTATAGAGTCAAACTATTAAGGTAAAAGGCTAATTTTGGCATCAATTTGTGATGTGAAATTATAGTTTTCTAATGAAAAACCGTTAGAATGTAACGTAAGATCATTTAGGATAACCTATCTATGGCCATAAAAATTTCATCTTCTGAGCTTCGTATTGGCATGTATATGCATAAGCTCGGCGGTTCTTGGTTAAAACACCCATTCTTACGTAGTAGTTTTTTATTAGAAGACAACAATGATATAAAACGTATTATTAAAGCGGGCATTAAAGAGGTCTGGATTGATGAATCAAAAGGATTGTCTAGAGAGCTAAAGCAAATAGAAGAAACCCAAGAAGCGGACCTAATAGAAGAGCCTCCCGTAGAAATAATAAATGAGGAAGCGGTCGGATCAATGGAAGAAGAGATTGATCGTGCCCGCAAGTTTTGTAACGCTGCTAAAGAACAAGTTAAGGAAATGTTTGATGAGGTAAGACTTGGTAAAGCTATTGACTCAGAAGTAACAATCCCTTTGGTTGGTGAAATTGAAATGTTAGTTCAACGTAATGCATCAGCTATTCTTAGTGTGGCACGTTTAAAGACGCACGATGACTATACCTATATGCACTCCATTGCGGTTTGTGCCTTAATGTTAAGTTTGGCTCATCAGTTAGATTTTGATGAAGAGCAAACCCAATTAGCAGGTGTTGGTGGCTTAATGCATGATTTGGGTAAAGCATTGATGCCAACAGAGATATTAAGTAAACCTGGAAAACTTACTGACGCTGAGTTCGTTACAGTGAGAAGGCATCCACAAGCGGGAGCAACGGTATTACAAGAAAACGGGGCGGCACCAGAAGTTATTGATATTGCCTTACACCATCATGAGAAAGTCAATGGTAGTGGTTACCCTGATGGGTTGGCAGGTGATGATATTTCTCTGTTAGCTCGAATGGGCGCTATCTGTGATGTTTATGATGCAGTGACATCAGAGCGGCCCTACAAAAAAGCTTGGGATCCCTCCTATGCTATTCAGGCAATGGCAAAGTGGGAGGGGCATTTTGATAAAAAACTCTTTGCTGTTTTCGTCAAATCAATTGGTATTTATCCTGTAGGTTCCTTAGTTAGATTATCAACTAAACGCTTAGCTGTTGTTGTTGAGCCGGGTGCTGATTCTCTATTGAAACCTAAAGTTAAAGTATTCTTCTCTATTTCGGCAAAAGCAGCTATCGAAGTTCAAATTATTGATCTTGCTTCTCCAAGTTGTAAAGTAACTATTGAGGGGCCAGAGAATCCTGAAAAATGGGGGTTTAAGTCACTTGAGCATTTTTGGCTGTAACACCTTTAAAATGAGAAAGTTGGCTAAAGTTACTACCATAAAACGTGTAGCGGCACACTAAACTAGGGCACCAACTTAAGGGGTATTACCCTCCTTCAAATCATAGATGTTCAATAACGAAAGAAAGTTCTTAAAGTGAATGAACAGTTCGTAAATTAAGTACTTGTCCTCATTTTTAAGTTAACATTAGATCTTCAAACATCTGTTATTAATTCTTAAGGTAACTATGACGGTTAATGATTCATTTTCGGGGCTGTGGCAGCAGCTTTTGACTGGTAACTCTTTACTTGATACAGCAACACAGGTGTTGTCAGGTAGTGATTATGTAACACAGTGGGGTAACCGACATGGTGAACGTGCTGGAGAACTGTTAGCTTCAAATGATATCAATACGTTTTATGATACTGATGGCTACCAACAACGCTTAAAAGTCGTGCTTGAAGATGTAGCTGATGAAACAGCATTGCAACAGAAACTTCGCCATTTTCGGCAGCGCGAAATGGTGCGAATTATTTGGCGTGATCTTGCTGGCTGGGCTGATTTAGCTGAAACAGTCCGTGATTTATCGGCCATGGCTGATGCGTGTGTTAGCCAATCATTACATATCTTGCATCAGTGGCAGCGTGAGCAGAGTGGAATTCCGTGCAATGCTGAAGGAAATGAGCAGCAGTTGATCGTATTAGGTATGGGTAAGTTGGGTGCGGGAGAGTTAAATTTATCGTCTGATATTGATTTGATTTTCACTTATCCCGAAGATGGTGAAACTCAAGGAATGGCTAAGGTATTAAGTAATAGTGAGTTTTTTACTCGTCTTGGCAGAAAGCTCATTCAGTCCTTAGATAATGTCACGGTGGATGGTTTTGTATTCCGTGTTGATATGCGACTAAGGCCATTTGGTGAGAGTGGTGCTTTAGCTGCTAGCTTTGATGCGATGGAAGATTATTATCAAACCCAAGGCCGTGAATGGGAACGCTATGCGATGATAAAGGCGCGAGCGATTACGGGCAGCGAAGCGGGTAAAAAAGGGATTATGGACTTGTTGCGACCGTTTGTTTATCGCCGTTATTTAGACTATGGCGTGTTTGATGCCTTGCGTGAAATGAAGTCGATGATTGTAGCTCAGTTATATAGCAAAGGCATGGAAGATAATATTAAGTTGGGCACTGGTGGCATACGTGAAATCGAATTTATTGGCCAAGTCTTTCAGCTGATTAACGGCGGACGTGATAAGCCCTTACAACAACGGCCTATTTTAACTATCTTAGATTTGTTAGTAGAACGAGATGTGTTGTCAGAACAGGCGGTTAATGATTTAAAAACTGCTTATGATTTTTTACGCCGAACTGAGCACCGTATTCAAGCATGGGCTGATCAACAAACCCATTTATTACCGCAAGATGAGGACGGGCAGCAGCGTATTGCTAGCTTAATGGGTTTTGAAAATTGGCAGGGATTTACAGTTGTATTATCAGAACACCGTCAGCGAGTACAAAATCATTTTGAGCAGACCTTGGCTGAGCCAGAATCAGAAGCGAAGAGTAGTGAAAAAGTATCATTGTTTACTTCGCCAGAAGATGAAAAGTTAAGTTATTTACAACAGCTTGGTTTTGCCGATGCTGAAACAAGTTTATCCGTGATTGAGGATTCATTAGATACGCATCAGTATCGTAATATAGGTACAACAGGGCGAGAGCGCTTAGAAAAATTATTACCGTTATTGGTGCGGGCAGCGGCTGAAGTGAATCATTCTGATCGCTGTTTGTCGCGGTTAATGCCACTATTAGAGTCGATTATGCGCCGTTCGGCTTATATGTCGTTATTGGTGGAAAATCCTTCGGCATTGTCACAGTTAGTGAAATTATGTGCGGCTAGCCCATGGATAAGTCATCAATTAACTCGGCATCCAATCCTACTAGATGAGCTGCTCGATCCGCGTAGCCTTTATGAGGTGCCTGAGCGAGAACAACAAAAATCAGCATTAAAGGATTGTTTAGCGCGAGCGGATGATAACGATCTTGAACGACAAATGGATCTGTTACGAGAATTCAAACAAATCGTTTCATTACATGTTGCAGCAGCAGACATTACTGATGTATTGCCGTTGATGCGTGTGGGCGATCAATTATCAGAGTTAGCAGAGCTGCAGTTAGAAGTAGCTATGCGCCTAGCATGGCAATATTTAGTGTTGCGTCATGGTCGGCCACCTTGTACAGATAATGATGATTTGAGTCAGTGTGGCTTTAGTGTGTTGGCTTATGGCAAGTTAGGCGGATTGGAATTGGGTTATGGTTCCGATTTAGATTTAGTGTTTATTTATGATGATATGGTGAATAAAGGTGTGACTGATGGCGATAAGCCGCTTGGTGCGCCGATGTTTTATATTCGACTTGCACAGCGAATGATCCATCTACTTAATACAGTAACATCAGGCGGGATTTTGTATGAAGTTGATATGCGATTACGACCTAATGGCAACTCAGGTTTACTTGTAACTGCCGTTTCAGGTTTTGCAGAATATCAAAATGAAGAGGCATGGACATGGGAGCATCAAGCCCTAGTTCGGGCAAGATGTGTCGCAGGTGATTCGCACTTAGCACAAAAAATTGTGATTATTCGCCAACAAATACTAGAAAAACAACGCGATCAGCAGGCATTAGTAGCCGAAGTGCGAGATATGCGTGCTAAAATGCGTAGCAATTTGGATAAGAGCAGTGAACAGCTATTTGATCTTAAACAAGGTGAGGGTGGTATAGCCGATATTGAGTTTATGGTGCAGTATGCTGTTTTAGCATGGTCTGTAGACTTACCTGAACTACATGCTTATACCGATAATATTAGAGTGTTAGATGCGTTGAAATCGACGGGAAAGCTCAGTGAAGATGAGTGTAATCTGCTGGCGGATGCTTATCGTTTTTATCGAAGTTTGGCGAATCGCTGTGTATTACAAGAAATGCCGGCAGTTGTGCCGATTGCCGACGTTGCTGATTATCAGCCAAAAGTAAAAGCAATTTGGCAGCATTGCTTAAGTTAATTTTAAATATTTTATAAAGAATTTTAGAGAATTAGACAATTATGGTTACTCCAACAATGGCAGATCGTGACGGTGTTATTTGGTTAGATGGCGAAATGGTGCCATGGCGTGAAGCAAAAGTGCATGTTTTAACACATACCCTTCATTATGGAATGGGTGTATTTGAAGGTGTCCGAGCCTATAACACCAGTCAAGGCCCTGCTATTTTCCGTTTGCAAGAACATACTGACCGCCTATTTCGCTCAGCTAAAATCTTGGGCATGGGCATGCCGTTTGATAAAGATGTATTGAACGAAGCTCAAAAAGCAGTAGTTCGTGACAATAATCTTGAGTCAGCTTATCTACGTCCAATGTGTTTTTACGGCAGTGAAGGCATGGGGATCCGTGCTGACAACTTGAAAACGCATGTCATGGTTGCTGCATGGGAATGGGGTTCATACCTTGGTGATGAGAATATGGAAAAAGGTATCCGTATCAAAACATCATCATTTACCCGTCACCACGTCAATATCGCGCTGACTAAAGCCAAAGCGAATGGTAACTACATGAACTCAATGTTGGCATTGCAAGAAGCAATCAACTGCGGTTATGACGAAGCCTTATTGCTCGATGCAAGCGGTTTTGTAGCCGAAGGCAGTGGCGAAAACTTCTTTATGATACGTGATGGTGTGTTGTATACACCGACTTTAACATCTGCTTTAGAAGGTATTACTCGCGCGACAGTTATTCAGTTAGCAGAAGATATCGGCTTGAAAGTAGTTGAAAAACAAATTACGCGTGATGAAGTTTATATTGCTGATGAAGCTTTCTTTACAGGCACAGCGGCTGAAGTTACGCCAATTCGTGAGTTAGATAACCGTGAAATTGGTAATGGTGGCCGTGGTCCGATTACAGAGCAATTGCAAGCAATGTATTTTGATCAAGTATACGGACGCAGTGGCATTTATAAAAACTGGAACTCGCACGTTTAAAATATATTTTAATTGCGTATATTAAACATAGATAGAACAGAGGTAGCAGCACATGGCAGGTCATAGTAAGTGGGCAAATATTCAGCATCGTAAAGGCGCTCAAGATGCCAAGCGTGGAAAGTTGTTCACTAAATTTATTCGTGAAATCAGTGTTGCAGCAAAAGAAGGCGGTAGTGATCCAGTTAATAATCCTCGTCTTCGTGCAGCCATTGATAAAGCGTTAAGTGGCAATATGACTCGTGACGTGATTGAACGGGCCACAAAACGTGGTGCGGGCGAGCTTGAAGGCGTTACTTATGAAGAAATTCGTTATGAAGGTTATGGCCCCAGCGGCACCGCTATCATGATGGACTGCCTAACAGATAATAAAAACCGTACCGTAGCTGAAGTACGTAATGTGTTCACTAAACGTGGCGGCAATATGGGTACGGATGGTTCTGTATCTTATCTATTTAGCAAAAAAGGCATCATTTCTTATGCTGCTGGTGCCGATGAAGATGTGGTAATGGAAGCGGCACTAGAAGCAGGAGCTGATGATGTTGTTACTAATGAAGATGGTACGGTTGACGTATTCACAACCCAAGAAGACTACACAGCAGTTAAGGATGCATTAGATGCCTCTGGATTAGAATCAATCTCTGCTGAAATCACAATGCACCCTGAAACAACCGTTGCCTTAGAGGTGAAAGATGCCGAGAAAGCTATCGCAATGATTGATGCATTTGAAGATTTAGATGATGTGCAACAGGTCTACACGAATGCCGACTTCTCTGATGAAGTAATGGCACAGTTGAATGCTGAGTAAAGTAGAACATATCCCGTGCCACGAATTTTAGGCATTGATCCCGGGTCACGTAAAACAGGCTTTGGCATCATTGAATTTGAAGGCCAAAAAATAAAGCATATTATTAACGGTCGATTGCTGGTGGGTGACGGTGATTTCCCAGGAAGATTAAAACAGATATTTGAAGGTTTAACAGATATTATTCAACGTTATCAACCCGATATAATGGCAATAGAACAAGTATTTTTACATAAAAATGCTGATTCTGCTTTGAAGCTTGGGCAGGCGCGTGGTGCCGCTATTTGTGCTGGTGTAAGTCAAAATCTCACCGTACATGAATACAGTGCAACACAAATTAAAAAAGCTGTTGTTGGTAATGGTCATGCTAAAAAAGAGCAGGTGCAATATATGATGTCAGTTATTTTATCATTGCCAGAAATACCTCAAGAAGACGCCGCCGATGCTTTGGCATGTGCGATGACGCATATTAGCCATGCTGCTTTGGATCGTAGTCAGCAGAAGAATAAGCTGCCTGAAGGCATGCGGACCTCTCGTCGTGGTGGCGGGCGTTACGGACGATGAATGACTTTTATAAGTTGGAATATAAACAACATTCTCTATTAATAGCGGTGAGAAAATGATTGGACGATTACGCGGCATCATTTTAGAAAAACAGGCGCCAAACCTTGTGCTTGATGTGCACGGCGTGGGTTATGAAGTTGCTGCACCGATGTCTACGTTTGTTAATTTACCTGCTATTAATGATGAAGTTTCTTTGTTTACTCATTTAGTGGTGCGAGAAGATGCACAATTATTGTATGGATTTTCAACAATACGTGAGCGCTTACTGTTTCGTAGTCTATTAAAAGTTAATGGAGTTGGTGCTAAACTTGCCTTAACGATTCTATCTGGTAGCGATGTCGATGATTTTGCTCGCAGCGTGCAAGAAGGTGATGCAGCAAGTTTGACGCGATTACCTGGTGTAGGTAAAAAAACAGCAGAGCGATTAATTATTGAGATGCGTGATAGGTTGAAAGAAGTAAGCGGTGCAATGGGCCTGAAACCAGTAGTATCAGAGGCTGCAAAATTAGCAGGTGCTAAGGATGAAGCCAGTGAAGCACTAGTATCTTTAGGCTATAAACTTGTAGAAGCAGAAAAAATGATTCGTAGTTTAGACAGTGATGGTCTAACCACGGAAGAAATAATTAAATTAGCCTTACAGAGACACTAAATGGATCAAGATCGCTTTATTTCTGCTGATGCTAATATGGATGAGGCTGCTCCTGAGTTGGCTATTCGCCCTGATAGCTTAAGCGATTATATTGGTCAGCCTGCTGTGCGCGAACAAATGGACTTATTTATTTCTGCAGCGAGAAAACGAAAAGAAGCCTTAGATCATACTTTGATATTTGGGCCTCCCGGTTTAGGTAAAACAACCTTAGCGCATATAATTGCTAATGAAATGGGCGTTAACCTAAAGCAAACGTCAGGGCCGGTTTTAGAGCGGCCGGGTGATTTAGCTGCCTTATTAACTAATCTTGAACCTAATGATGTGTTGTTTGTGGATGAAATTCACCGCCTCAGCCCAATTGTAGAAGAAGTATTGTATCCGGCAATGGAAGACTATCAGCTTGATATTATGATTGGTGAAGGCCCTGCCGCACGATCAATTAAGCTAGATTTAGAACCCTTTACCTTAGTGGGAGCCACCACACGAGCAGGGTCGTTAACGTCACCATTGCGAGATCGTTTTGGTATCGTACAACGATTAGAGTTCTATCAAATAGAAGACTTGAGCACCATTGTGCAACGTAGTGCTCGTATTTTTGGGGTCCCATTAGATGTGACGGGTGCTAATGAAATTGCACGACGGTCACGAGGCACGCCACGTATAGCCAATCGATTATTACGCCGCGTGCGAGATTACGCTGAAGTAAAATTTGATGGTCAGATCACCGCAGAAGTCGCTAGACAAGCATTAGACTTACTCGATGTTGATGATAATGGTTTTGATATGTTGGATCGCAAATTACTATTAGCTATTATTGAAAAATTTGAAGGCGGCCCTGTCGGCGTTGATAATTTGGCCGCAGCGATTGGCGAAGAACGTGGCACTATTGAAGATGTACTTGAACCTTACCTAATTCAGGAAGGTTTTATTATGCGCACTCCGCGTGGACGTGTTGCTACCAAACGTGCATGGTTACACTTAGGTTTGTCACCGACATTGGTAGATGATATTAATGACTGAGTTTGAATGGCCAATCCGTGTTTATTATGAAGATACAGATAGTGGCGGTGTGGTTTACCACTCCAATTATCTTAACTTTATGGAGCGAGCACGAACAGAATGGTTGCGTTCAATGGGTTTTGAGCAAGATGTATTAATTGCTGAGCATAACTGTCTTTTCGCTGTGCACTCGATGCAACTTAATTTTAAACGCCCGGCAAAGTTTAATGATGCCTTGCTAGTTCGATCACAATTAGTTAAAGCTGTAGGTGCTAGAATGGAATTTGAACAAAAAATTTACCGTGATACTGAACTGTTGTGTGAAGCTATTGTCAAAATCGCGTGTTTGGATGCAATCCGGTTTCGTCCGATGGTTATTCCACCTTTTTTATTAATGGAGATACAAAGTGAGCACTGATCTTTCTTTGCTAAGCCTCATATCTGATGCCAGCTTATTGGTGCAATTTGTTATGCTGATTCTATTAGCGATTTCTGTGTTTTCATGGACGGTTGTGTTCAAGAAACGCACGGAGCTGAATGAAGCTAAAAAAGATGCTGATTCATTCGAAGATAAATTTTGGTCTGGTAATGAGCTTAATAAACTATATGAAGATATCTCTGCTCGACCACATGCCAGCCTAGGAATGGAAGGGATTTTCGAAGTTGGGTTTAAAGAATTTGTTCGATTAAAGAAAACAGCTCCTGAGTCACCAGTTCTACTTGAAGGCGCGCAGCGTGTAATGCGAATTTCTTTAGCCCGCGAAATTGATAAGCTTGAAGAGTCTTTATCTTTTTTAGCTACAGCAGGCTCTATTAGCCCTTATATTGGTTTATTCGGAACGGTATGGGGAATCATGAATTCATTTATGGCTTTAGGTGAAGTACAACAAGCAACATTAGGCATGGTTGCTCCAGGTATCGCCGAAGCATTGATTGCGACGGCAATGGGTTTGTTTGCTGCCATTCCAGCAGTAGTTGCTTATAACCGTTATTCAAATCAGGTAGAGCGATTAATCAGCCGTTATGACACGTTCTTAGAAGAATTTTCTTCTATTTTGCAACGCCAACATAGCTAATTACGAGTTCGATTCATGGCTGCTTATAAACAAAGACAACGCCGTAAACCAATGGCTGAAATTAACGTGGTGCCCTACATCGACGTTATGCTGGTGCTGCTAATTATTTTTATGATTACAGCGCCAATGTTAACGCAAGGGGTGAAAGTTGATTTGCCTACTGCCGCAGCAAATCCTGTCGAACCACCAGATGATAATACTGAGCCACTGGTTATTTCTGTTGATGCTGAAGGTCTCTATTATATTGCTGTTGGCGACAAGCAAGATGAGCCCGTTGACGTACAAACTTTAGCGACAAAAGTTCAAGCCGTTTTAAGACGGAACCCCAAAACACCTGTGATGGTGAAAGGTGATAGTGCCGTTAACTATGGTCAAGTAGTTACTTTGATGGTGCATTTACAGCAAGCTGGAGCACCTAGTGTCGGCTTGATTACTCAACAACCAGAGCAATCGACGCAGAAATGAAACCAGATTGGATTAGAAACCTTACCTCGGGCAGTTTTGCAGTATTACTGCACATTGTTTTGATCGGTTTATTTGTGTTTGGTATGGCACCCAGCTCAGAACCTAGGTTAGCATCACAACCGAAAGTGGATATTGTGCAAGCGAAGGTGTTAAATGAAGCTGATATTTTGAAAGAAATGCAGCGTCAAAAAGACATTGAAGATACTAAGCGTGATCAAGAGAATAAGCGGCAAACTAAAATAGATAAAAAATTAGAAGAAACGCAGCAAGAATTAGCGCGTAAGGAACAAGAGTTTATCGATCAGCAAGAGCGTGCGAAGATTGAGAATAAAAAAGAACAAGAAGAGATCAAAAAGCTAGAGAAGAAACGTAAAATTCAAGAACAAAAAACTCGTGAAGCAGAGCAACTACGCCAAGATGAAGAAAAAAAAGAGCGTGTTGCAAAGGAGAAGCGTAAAGTTCAAGAACAAAAAACACGTGAAGCAGAGCAGAAACGTAAAGTCGCAGAAGAAAAGGAATTTGAAGCACAGCAACAACGCAGAGCTGCTGAAGAAAAACGTAAACTAGCCGAAGCAGATCGTAAAGCAGAAGAACAGCGTA
Source organism: uncultured Gammaproteobacteria bacterium (assembly GCA_913058195.1). Taxonomy (GTDB): domain Bacteria; phylum Pseudomonadota; class Gammaproteobacteria; order Nitrosococcales; family Methylophagaceae. The sequence goes on from CAJXPP010000006.1 coordinate 24,806, forward strand.
AAGCAGATGCTGAGAAAGCGAGTAAATTGGCAGAAGAGAAAAAACGTAAGGCAGAAGAAGCTACTAAAGCTGAGGAAAAACGTAAAATTGACGCAGAGCGTAAAGCACAGCTTGCTGAAGCAGATCGTATGCTACAAGAAAGCTTGCAAGCAGAGCAGCAAGAACAAGAGCTAAGACGTGTTGCAGGTGTGGTTGATCAGTATTCTTTGATCATTAAACAGCGAGTTAAGCGCTACTGGATTAAAACCTCAACTGGGGAAGTAGGCTTAGAAGCCATAGTAAATGTTAGTTTGTTACCGAGTGGAGATGTAAAACGTGTCACTATTGTTCAAGGTAGTGGTAATGCGGTGTTTGACCGTTCAGCTGAAACTGCTGTTTATAAAGCTGCTCCACTTCCGCTGCCAAGCGATCCTAAAGCTGCAGCCCAATTTCGAAATTTTCAATTTAAATTTAAACCTGAGTAGCTGTCTCTTATACACATCTCCGAGCCCACGAGACTAGGCATGATCTCG
>CAJXPP010000007.1 GCA_913058195.1 uncultured Gammaproteobacteria bacterium
CCTAGTCTCGTGGGCTCGGAGATGTGTATAAGAGACAGTCGCTATGAAGTAGATGTTTCAATTATTTTATTTGATATTGATTTATTTAAAGGTATTAATGATCGCTATGGCCATTTGGTAGGTGATTCAGTTTTGGTTGAATTTGCTCAAATCCTTCAACACAATATAAGAGAAACTGATTTTGTTGGTCGATGGGGTGGAGAAGAGTTTATTATCATTTGTCCAAATATTGATGTTCAGGAATCGACTCGTTTGGCCAATAAACTATTAAATAAAATCAGTAAGCACTCTTTTGATAAAGTGAGTGAGAAAGTAACTGCTAGTGCAGGTGTAAGTCAGCTTGAAAAAGAGGCTACTCTTCATGATGTCATTAGAAATGCAGACAAAGCTTTGTATCAATCTAAAGAGAATGGCAGAAATCAGGTATCAACAATAGTAAAATAGCCATGTAGATACTAGCACTTCTTATTTAAAACTAGCCTTTAGGGTTACTGACTAAGTATAAGTAAAGCCAAGCAAAACGAGCAAGGCCAGCTAATAATGATGCGATAAGAATCCCTGTTTTAGCCATAAGTAATAACTCTTCATTGTGACTAAAAGCTAATTGAGCCACAAAGATTGACATCGTAAACCCTATACCAGCAAGGTATGGCCTTTTCCGTTCACGTCATTATCCATTATTTTTCCTGTTTATATTGAAAATTACTTATAAAAAGTCTTCAAAAAACCATGCCGAAAATGCATGCCTGCCAGCGACTCCTGCCTTTTTATAAATTTCAGATGCTTGTTGGCGAACAGTTTTTTCTTTCGTTTCTCGTATTGCTGCTATTTCGTTGAAGCTTAAACCTTTTAATAATAGTAATGCAATTTGCTGCTGACTTTGACTAAGCTGCCAATCATCAAACTGTTGATGAATGACATTACTGTATTCTTTTCTAGCGTTATGAATAAGAGTGTTTGATTGTTCTAATGAGTATTCAGTCGATTCAAGTTCTTGTCGTAATTGTTGTAAATTTACTGCGTGCCGTTTTAGGTTAATAATCAAATAAGTGATTAATGTTAAGGCAAGCGTTATAACTATACTTTCTTCAATAATATGCCATGCGGTTTCTTCAGTAGTGAAGTCATTGATGAGATCAAAAGCATTTGAAACAATGACAATTAATAGAATGAGAATAATGGCGATTGTCTTGAGATTCAACACGTTATTTCCTTAATAAATCCAACATAAATACATAGGGCATATGTTCTAAAACTAACATTATAGGACAGATATACCATGTACGTTGACTGAAATAGGCCGTAATCTAGATTTGTCTTTCATTTAATGAGGGGAAGAGTCATGGAACTATTAAATAATGGTTCAAAATCAGTATGGGATATTGGTGTACGTTTATTTCACTGGAGTTTAGTGATTGTTTTTATCATTGCTTATTTAAGTGGTGGTGATGTCAGTGATATTCACATTTATACAGGCTATATTATTCTCGTCTTAGTGATATTTAGAATTATATGGGGGTTTATTGGAACTCAGCATGCACGTTTTAAAGATTTTATTTACCCTCCTTGTGAAATTACCAATCATGCAAAGGGGCTATTTCGTGGCAAGGTAAAAACATACCGTGGTCATAATCCTTTAGGTGGATTAATGGTTTTGGCTCTTTTATTTACATTAATCATAACTATAGTTAGTGGCTTGAAAGTATATGCTGAAGAGGGTTATGGGCCTCTCTCTAAGTCTAATACAGGTTACTTTATTTCATTTGCTAATGCATCAAACCCTGATGCTAATAACGATGAAGATAGTGATGAAGAAGAATGGTGGGAAGAGGTTCATGAGTTTTTCAGCAACCTAATGATAGTGCTAATTGCCTTTCATATTCTTGGCGTGATTGTTTCAAGCAAAATAGAAAATGAAAATTTAATTAAAGCAATGATCACCGGTTATAAAAAAACACCTGAACAGCACAAATAATGAACAATATTTGCAATAAGAGACTTACATAATGAAATACATCAGCTACTTTCTTTTCCTCGCATTCTCGCTACCAATATGGGCGAATGAGACAGTGAAGCTCAGTGAGAATGAAATTAACAATATAGGTATTAAGGTCAGTAAAATTAAACAGCTTACTGAATCATTAACTAACAAATTTCCTGCCAAAGTGACGATCCCTAATAAATCGCAACGGGTTATTAGTGCTCCTCAAAATGGTATTGTTGAGATTATGTTGGTAGCAGAAGGGGATCACGTCATCGCGGGACAAGAATTATCGCAAATAAATAGTCCACAGTTACTGATTAACCAAAATAATTATTTACAAGCGTTAAGTACTTCAGCACAGGCTGGTCAGGAAATGAATCGTGATAAGTCACTGTTTAATGAGGGTATTATCGCAGAGCGTCGTTATCGACAATCACAAACACTTTATCAGCAAAGTAAAACTGAAGTAGCCATGTACAGAAAGTCACTTGAATTGGCCGGTATGGGGATAAATGAGATTAATTTACTTAATAAAACACGTACTCTCAATAGTCACCTAACAATCAAAGCCATTTCATCAGGTGTAGTAATGAAACAATTTGCTACAGCAGGACAACGTTTAACTGCTGCTGATCCATTGTATCAAGTAGCTCAACTATCACCCTTATGGCTAGAGATTCATGTGCCTTTAGACATTGCTAAACACGTTCAAACTAACAGCAGATTAGTTATCTGCGATAAAGCGATTGAAGGGTTGGTTATTGCTGTTGGGCGACAAGTACATGAGGCTGATCAGGGTGTTTTGGTTCGAGCACAAATTAGTGAACATACAGAGCAGCTAACGCCAGGTGAGTTTTTAGAGGTCTGTTTTATTCAACAATCACTCGGTGCACAATTTGAAGTTCCTCGTTCAGCGGTATTTCGTCATGAAGGACAATCAGCGGTGTTTATTCAAACCACTGATGGCTTTATGCATATGACTGTAGACGTTATTAAGGATAATGGCGACAAACTCGTTATAAAAGGTGAATTATCAACAAAGCAAAGCATTGTTATTGCCGGCACAGCAACACTTAAAGCCGCTTGGCTTGGTATGGGTGGCGAATAAGCCATCATAACTCACTAAAATATTAGATTAGGGACCAAATATGCTGGCTAAATTAATTCAGTTTTCTTTAACACAACGTTTGCTGATGTTACTTCTTATTATCGGCCTGATGGGAACAGGCTGGCAAGCGTTTAATGACACTCCAATTGATGCTTTTCCTGATGTATCATCAACACAAGTTAAAGTTATTCTTAAAGCGTCAGGTATGACACCTGAAGAAGTTGAAGCACGGATCACCTCACCGATTGAAGTTGAAATGTTAGGTATACCTAATCAACGGATGTTACGTTCTGTTGTTAAATATGGTCTGACTGATATTACTGTTGATTTTGACGAGGGCACGGATATTTATTGGGCTCGTCAGCAAGTGTCTGAACGATTAGCAAACTTACGAGATCAGTTTCCACAAGGTGTGACAGGCGGTTTAGCACCGATGACAACGCCATTAGGTGAAATGTTTATGTTCACTATAGAAAGTGACGCGATGAATTTGATTGACCGTCGCTTGTTACTGGATTGGATTATTCGACCTGCCTTACGTAGTGTACCTGGTGTTGCTGATGTCAATTCTTTAGGTGGTTTAGCTAAAACATTTCAAGTTACACCTGATTTAGCTAAATTATCAGCCCGAAATATTAGTCTTGAACAATTACAAACTGCTCTAGAACTGAATAACCGCAATGATGGTTCTGGCCGTCTTAATGACGGTGAGGAAGTATTGATTGTAAGGGCTGAAGGTGGTATTCGAGAGTTAGATGATTTACTTCAGATTGTGGTTAAACCACATTTAACTGAACCTGTACTATTAGGTGAGGTTGCCGAGGTAGGTATAGGTAGTTTGACGCGGTATGGCGCAGTTACTAAAGATGGCAATGGTGAAGCTGTTGAAGGGTTAGTTCTTGGCTTGCGAGGTGCAAATGCTCGAGATGTTGTGAGAGGAATTGAGGACACATTAGCTGATATTACAAACAGCTTACCTGATGGAGTGAGTATTGATGTGTTCTACAATCGTGGTGATTTAGTTGATAAAGCAATCGGTACGGTGAGTAAAGCATTAATTGAAGCAATCGTTTTGGTTTTAGTCTTATTACTACTATTTTTAGGTGATATTCGTGCGGCGACAACCGTTGCTTTAGTATTGCCTCTTGCGGCAATGGTTACCTTTATTATGATGAAACAGTTTGGCTTGTCTGCAAACCTGATGAGTTTAGGTGGGTTAACAATCGCAATTGGTATGTTGGTTGATGCGGCAGTTGTTGTTGTTGAAAATATCGTATCTCAATTAGCTGATCAGAAGAAAACTAAATTACTCCCTCGATTACATTTGATTTATCGAGCCGTTAAAGGAGTCTCTGTTCCTGTTACATCAGGTATTGCCGTTATCATTATCGTCTTTTTACCTTTGTTAACTTTACAAGGATTAGAAGGTAAGTTATTCATTCCTGTTGCCTTAACGATTGTCTTTGCCTTAAGTGGTTCTCTATTATTATCGTTAACCGTTATTCCCGTTTTGGCTTCCTATTTATTAAAGAATGTCTCTCACGAGGAACCATGGTTGCCACGAATGCTTAAGCGTTTATATGCCCCTGTACTTAATTGGTCATTAAATCATGGTCGTAGTGTTATTTTCCTTGCTTTGGGCTCACTCATCGGCGCGGGTTTTTTATACACACAAGTAGGTAAAAGCTTCATGCCCACAATGGATGAAGGTGACTTAATTGTTCAGCTAGAGAAATTGCCTTCTATCACGCTCGAACAGTCTATTGACTTAGATCAGCGAGTTGAACGCTTGATCTTAAACAATGTGCCAGAGATAAGTAGCATTGTTGCTCGAACGGGATCAGATGAACTTGGCCTGGATCCGATGGGCTTAAATGAAACAGATATGTTTCTGGTATTAAAACCACGTGAACAATGGCAAGTAGCGACCAAGTCTGAGATTAAAGAACAAATTCGTGCTGTGCTGGCAAACTTCCCCGGTATTGCTTTTGGGTTTACACAGCCAATTGAAATGCGAGTATCAGAGATGCTAACAGGTGTTCGTGGTGATCTTGCCATTAAAATATTCGGTGATGATGGTAGCGAACTGAATCGTCTTGCTACGGATATTGTCAGCCTAGTATCCACCATTGATGGTGCAGAAGATGTAACAACATCTCAGACTGAAGGAGCTCAATATTACCGTGTAGCAGTAAACCGCTTAGCTGCAGGTCGTGTAGGACTGACCGTTGAAGACATTATGCCACAGCTTCGTCTATTAATTGAGGGGACAGAAGTAGGTACTATATATCAAGGTGCTAGACGTACACCTCTCATTGTAAAAGGTGAGCAGTCATTACGTTTATCGCCAGCTGAATTTTCAAATATTAGATTAACCGTATCTAATGGTGAAAAAATACCCTTGTCTCGTATAGCGACTTTAGAACGCGTCGAAGGCCCAGTGTCTATCAAACGTGAAACAGGACAAAGAATGTCGGTGGTGGTCGCTAATGTAGATGGACGTGATCTAGTTAGTTTTGTTAATGAGGCTAAACAACTAGTAGCCAATAATATAGATTTACCAACAGGCTATTCACTTGCATGGGGCGGGCAGTTTGAAAACCAACAACGAGCAGCAAAAACATTATCTATAGTTGTTCCAGTCGCCTTATTGTTAATATTTTTATTACTATTTTCAACATTCCAATCAGTACGACAGGCCTTATTAGTGTTAAGTAATGTCCCTTTTGCATTAGTTGGTGGCATCGTTGCTTTATGGCTGACAGGTGAATACTTATCAGTACCAGCATCAGTCGGGTTTATCGCGTTATTAGGTATTGCAGTACTTAATGGCATCGTTATGGTGACTTACTTCAATGAATTGCGTGCAGTAGGGTTAACCATGGATCAGGTCGTTAGAGAAGGTGCAATGAGACGATTACGTCCTGTATTGATGACAGCAACGATAGCTGGATTTGGTTTGGTACCTTTATTATTTGCAAGCGGTCCTGGTTCTGAAATACAAAGACCTTTAGCTATTGTCGTTATAGGTGGCCTGGTCAGTGCAACATTGTTAACGTTGGTCTTACTGCCATTATTATTTCGTCGTTATGGAGCGCCATCCTCAACGTCAATAGAGGAGCAATCAGTATGATGTTATTAACGATTATTGCACCACCAACTATGGAAGAGGAGATCATCGATTGGTTACTTATACAGCCAAATATCAGTGGCTTTACCTCTCAGGCTGCTAATGGTCATGGTCGAGGGCATGTAATGAGCTTGGTAGAACAGGTTACAGGTCGACGTCATCAGATTACTTTTTGGATTGAACTAGAGAAAAAAATGGCTGATGCCATTATCACCGAGTTAAAACAAGCCTTTTCAGGTAGTGGCTTACATTATTGGCTACTGCCGATGGCAGAAAGTGGCAGTATTTGATAACCCTAGAAGTTATCTATACGGTATTATTTAGCTAATTCACCATACATACGTGTTCTTTTGAACACTTTTATTACAAGGTATACGCCATTATGTCGTTTCAAATTAAATTAACTTTATTATGTATTGCCACTAGTCTCGGTGTTACACAGGTAACGTTAGCTGAAATGGTACAGCTTGAACAATCATCGACTGTTACATTGTCATCACTCACTCAGAATGTTTATGACAGGCATCCTGCGCTTCATAATGAACTTGCACAACAACAGAAAATTGAAGCCAATACTGATTTAGCCAATGCGACATTTTCAAATGTAAAAAGTATTAAACTTAACCACCAAAATGATGCCATAGGTAGTAGTGATGGCTTACAAGAGTGGGAAGCCAGTGTTGATATGCCGCTATGGTTACCAGGGCAGAAACAACAGCAACTCCTACTTTCAGATAAGATGTCAGCTGAATTACCTGCCTATAAAGATAAAATCAGATTAGATGCTTCAGCTAAAGTACGCACTTTAGTTTGGAATGTGGTGATAGCTAATAATGCTAATAGGCAAGCACATCAAGTTTGGCAAACCGCAAAGAAACTAGAACAAGATGTCGCAGCGCGAGTTAAAGCCGGTGAGTTAGCAGGCACACAGCGTTTATTAGCTAATACAAATGCACTTGAAATGCATAACCAATATTTACTCACTGAAGCAGAGTTAGAACATGCTTTAAATAGTTATAGTCACATCACTGGTGAACGTTCTTTCCCAGCAGTCTACGAAGAAACACTATCTAAAGATTTTGACCGTAATCAACAACACCATTCTTCAGTAATAATAGATCCTCAGCATCCTAGTTTAATATTATTAGAGCAGCGAATAAATACACTTCGATCACAACAAGACTTAGCCCATTTTGATGGAGCCATAAATCCAAGTTTATCAGTTGGGTTTAGAAGCGAAAGAGGCTTACATGGTGAGAATTTCAACAATAGTATTGGCGTTGGAATTAGTTTCGCACTTGATAATGATGTTTATCGACGTCCCGCTATTGCTAGTGCAGCTAAAAAATTGGCTGACGCTGAAATTTTACGCTTACAATTGGAACGAGAGCTTAATATAGATCTGTTTTCACAATTACATGATCTAGAAACAAAGCAGAAGCAGCTCGAATTAGTAAACGAGCAGAATACGACTACAAAGCAGTACTATGCACTTCAACAACGGGCGTTTGAATTAGGTGAAATAGATCTGGTTAATTTATTACATAGTCAGTCTCTTGCTAATGAAACCTACAATAGAAAGCAAGCCTTAGAAGTTGATATTAAACAGATGATAGCAATGGTGAACCAAGCATTAGGGCTTGTTTTATAGTGCCAACCTTGTAGGCGGTACATTTAATTTAGCAAGATTAAGATTTCTTTAAGGTTTACAGTTTAATATTCTTTCCATGTTATGCAAATGAGTGGAGAGAATAATGGAAGTACGGAGTATCAAACTTAATCTAAGGAAAGAAAATAATCGTTCAAAAGTACGCTCTGAACGATTACTATTGGCACATATGCCTATACAATTTGATCACGTTAACTCTGACAACAAGAATGATGTTGAGCAATTTATAGCCGATCGTTTCAAACATCATTACCAGGCAGAAATTACGCATTTCTTACCATATTTATTATCTACAAAAAAAGACGATTCATTTACTGCTGCAATGGGGTTTCAACCTGCAGGTACTGTAAGTCCTCTTTTTCTTGAGCAGTATCTAATATCATCAATCGAAGATGAAATTAGTCGTGTAACAAAGCAATCAGTTGAACGAAGCAAGATTGCTGAAGTAGGTAATTTAACCTCTGTTCACAGAGGAACGAGTCAACTACTTTTTATACTCTCCATTGCAATATTGCATGAGGCTGGATTTGAATGGTCGGTGTTCACCGCCACTAAGCAAGTACAAAAGCTATTAGCCCGATTAGGTTTAGTCACCATTAAATTATGCGAAGCTGACCCTATGGAGTTGATTGATAAGCTGCAATCCTGGGGAAGTTATTATCAAGACAAACCTAATGTTATGATCGGCAATTTAACGGATGCTATCACCTTGCTGAGACAGCATACTGTAATCGGTTTCATGCTGAATAATTACAAAAAAACAATCGCTGATATCGCTAGTAAAATTAAACAGTAATGACAATTATTTGGGATAAAATTGAGGAGGCTATCCACACACAAGAAGATCAGCCTGCCATTATTGGAATAGACCGAACTTATTCTTGGTTTGAATTACATCAAACGACACTTGAGCTTGCACAGCAACTAAGTGCAGTATCAGGAAAGGTTGTCGCCTTATATGCTGACAATTGTCCTGAATGGGTAATTATTGATTTAGCATGTCAACTTGCAAGCGTAACACTTTTACCTTTACCTGCTTTTTTCTCTGATCTGCAGTTGAATTATGCACTTCAGCAGGCTGGTGCTACAGCCATTATTTATCGTGATAAAGATAGGCTTAGCCAGTTGGTCTCATTAGTTGATAGTGATGAACAAAATCTATCGCCTTTACACCTTCTAATGAGTGAACTTAATCAGAAAACTGTTTCATTACCTCCAGAAACAGCAAAGATCACCTTTACGTCAGGATCTACAGGACAACCGAAAGGTGTCTGTCTGAGTAATGCACAACAACTTAATGTTGCACAATCATTATTAAAGGCAACCGAACTAGTTACACCTAGACATCTGAGTATTTTGCCATTTAGTACCTTATTGGAAAATATCGGTGGGCTTTATGCACCTTTATTGTCTGGAGGCACAGTTATCGCCTTACCGCAAAATGAACTGGGTTTTAATGGCAGTACTGGTTTTGATCTGAATAAATTGTTAGCAACGATCAGCCAGTATAAACCTGAGAGTATGATTTTATTGCCCGAATTATTACTGGCTCTTGTTAGTGCTGTTAAACAGGGCTGGCAAGTACCTTCGACATTGAAGTTTATTGCTGTTGGTGGCAGTAAAGTATCAGCCAGCTTGTTAGAGCAAGCACAAAAGTCTGGTCTACCAGTCTATGAAGGTTATGGTTTATCTGAGTGTGGTTCTGTAGTGAGCTTAAATACACCAAGTGATGCACAACTAGGAACGATAGGTAAAGTCTTGGACCATGTAACAGTTTCTATTAAAGAGAGTGAAATTATTGTATCTGGCAATACTTTTTTGGGTTATATCAATGAACCTGATACTTGGTTGCAAGAAAGCGTTAGTACGGGCGATCTAGGTTATTTTGATGAGCAAGGATATTTACATATTATTGGCCGTAAAAAAAACCTACTAATTTCAAGTTTTGGTCGAAACATTAATCCCGAATGGATTGAGAGTGAATTATTTTCGAACGGTTTATTACAGCAATGTGTGGTATTTGGTGATGCCAAACCCTATTGTATTGCTTTGATTTATCCGCGTGATACGTCGACTACAAATGAAATGATCCAATCGTGGATAGATAGCATTAATAAAACACTACCTAATTACGCCAGAATTGAACAATGGGCTAGGATTGTGAATCCACTCTCATACGATAATGAGCAGATGACATCTAATGGTCGGCCAGTTCGAAGCAAAATACTTCAAGATTACACAACAATTATTGAACAACTTTACCTTAAGGATAGATGATGAATTTTTTTGAACGACTAAAAAATGAAACAGAAGATGCAAGACAGCATTTATATACTGCACCCATTATCAATAAAGCATTAACACACACAATTACATTAGATGAGTATGTGTCATTTTTGACTGAAGCCTACCATCATGTCAAACACACAACACCGTTATTAATGGCTGTAGGCTCACGATTGCCAGAACAGAAAGAATGGTTACGTAATGCAGTAGCAGAATATATTGAAGAAGAGCTTGGTCATCAAGAATGGATTTTAAACGATATCGAGGCGTGTGGTGCTGACAAAGAAGCTGTTCGTCGTAGTCAACCAGCGCCTGCTACAGAGTTGATGGTAGCTTATGCTTATGACACGGTTAACCGTATCAACCCTTTAGGTTTCTTTGGAATGGTACATGTTTTAGAAGGAACAAGCATTGCCACTGCAGACTCAGCGGCGGATGGAGTTCAGAAATCATTAGGCTTACCCAATGAAGCATTTAGTTATTTACGTTCTCATGGTGCATTAGATCTAGAACATGTTAAATTCTTTGAGAGCTTAATGAATAAAATTGATGATAAAGAAGAGCAAGATTTAATTATCCACTGTGCCAAAATGGTATTCCGTTTATATGGTGATGTATTCCGAAGTATCACTAACGATTATTAATGACTAGGTGAGAAATGTTAAAAAATAAAACAATCTTATTGACAGGGGCTAGCGGGGGAATTGGTTCAGAAATGGCCAAATTACTCTCATCTCACGGTATCAAGCTTATTTTAGTGGGACTTAGTCAGGTCGCTTTACAGACACTAAATGCTCAATTGGGTGGGCAACATTATGTCATTGAGGCCGATATATCTACTACTGAAGGTCGAGAAACTATTTTATCTTCATGTCAACAATATGAGGATAAGCTTGATATCTTAATTAACAATGCTGGAATAGGTCAGTTTTCACTATTTTCTGATCTGAGTGAAGATGATATTGCAACGATCATCAATATTAACCTCACCAGCACTTTATTATTAAGCCAGACTTTATTACCACTATTATTAACACGTCCTCAAGCACAAATAGTTAATATCGGCTCAATTCTGGGAAGTATTGGTTTTCCAGGATCAACTGTTTATTGTGCTAGTAAATTTGGTAGTCGAGGCTTTACTGAAGCGCTTCGTCGTGAATTACTAGATACTAATGTTTCAGTACGTTATTTTGCACCTAGAGCCACAAAAACAGCCCTTAATAATGAGTATGTCGAGGCTATGAATGATGAGCTAGGTACGCACATGGACAATGCTAATGAGGTTGCACAACAATTGTTGTCATTTTTGAACGGTGAGAGTGCGAATAAATACCTAGGATGGCCAGAAAAATTATTTGTTAGAATTAACAGTGTATTACCAAGTATTGTTGAGAAATCAATTTATAAGCAGTTACCTGTAATTAAACGTTATCTACAAGGAGATCAGCGACCATGAAACTTGAAAATATAGGTTTAGCCGTTCTTTTAGTACTTTCTTCATTTACAATAAGTGCTGATATTATAGAGGAAGTGACTGGCTTACAAAAAACATGGGCTAAAGTCAATTACACCATGGTAGGTGATGCTCAAGAAGAGAAATTTGAAGAGCTTGTAAAGCAGGCCGATGAAGTCATTGCTGAATATCCTAATGCAGCTGAAGGCTTTATTTGGCGAGGTATTATTAAATCAAGTTTTGCTGGTGCAAAAGGTGGGTTAGGCGCAATGTCTTTGGCAAAGGCATCAAAGTCTGACTTAGAACAAGCCATTGTATTAAATGGTGAGGCCTTAGCTGGCTCTGCTTTTACAAGCTTGGGAACCTTATATTTCAAAGTTCCAGGATGGCCAATAGGCTTTGGAGATGATGTTAAAGCGAAAGAGTTTCTTGAAAAAGCACTGACTATTAACCCTGATGGTATTGATAGTAACTATTTTTATGCCAGCTTTCTTAGTGAAGACGAGCAATATTCTGAGGCAGAAAAACATTTGTTAAAAGCACAAAACGCAGCACCGAGGCCCGAAAGAGAATTAGCTGATAAAGGCCGACATGATGAGATTAATAAATTATTAAGTGTGGTGGTAAATGAACAGAAACAAAAAACATCTACTTCACTCTTTTAAATATGCAAATTTTATTAGTAGAAGATGATATTGATTTAGCCGATGCCTTATTGCAGACACTTAAGCGAGAAGGCTTTGCTGTTAACCATCTTACACGAGGACAACACGCCATTGATGCCGTCGAAACGGAATTACCCGATATAGTGATCCTCGATCTAGGTTTGCCAGATATGGATGGTATGGATGTGTTAAAAGCATTGAGAAAAATAAGTGCAGATATACCGGTGCTGGTTTTGACCGCCAGAACTTCTGTTGAAGATAAGGTAAGTGGCCTTGATTTGGGCGCTGATGATTATCTAGCAAAACCATTTGAGGTAGCTGAGCTAATGGCTCGTTTACGGGTGTTTGGTCGGCGTGCAAGTTCACTTAAGCATTCCGGCTTGGTGATTGGTGAGGTGACATTAGATGATGTTAGCCATCAAGTACAGGTTTTAGATGATGTTATTGTTCTATCACGCCGAGAATTTATGGTGCTAAAAGCATTAATGGAAAATGCCGGTCGCGTTCAAACACGCGATAGCCTCGAATCTAAGTTATATAGTTGGGGAGAAGAGGTCGCTAGTAATACTATTGAGGTTCATATTCATCATTTACGAAAAAAATTACCTACAAACTTCATTAAAACACTACGTGGCATTGGCTATATTGTAAAACCTGAGTCAAAATAGTATTTTATGAAGTCTATTAGAACCTATTTATTACTCGCTTTAATTGCCATTATTACTCTTGTGATATTTGTTTCACTATTACAAGGCTATCGTTCGAGTATGAACGAGGCGGCTATAGTATTTGATAACCGTTTGCAATCAATGGCTGAAAATATTGCAAGTGCCAACCAAGATGTCAGCCCTCGAACAACACCCAAGCTTAAACACTCTTCACATTTGTTTTTTCAGATATGGGACGATGATTTACAGCTTATTTCTCACTCTGTTGGTGGTCCAGATAAGCTTTATAGTGAACTTGCTTCGAAACAACAATTTAAAGATATTAATATAGCACCGTACCGTTGGCGTACATTCACCTTGCGAGATGAAAATTTACATCGTTGGATTGTTATGGCTGAACGACTAGATATCCGCTACAGCCTCGCTGAAGATGTTGTTTTAGCATCAATTGTACCTATTGTTTTGGCAATTCCTATTGCTGCATTTATTATCTGGATTGCAATTGGTATTGGCTTAAAACCGTTGAATGAGCTGGCCTTGCAGTTAAGTGAGAAAAAAGCAGAAGATTTAAGTCCTGTTACCTTGCAGAATGAACCAGAAGAGTTATCTCAATTGGTTACAACAACAAATGCATTATTTTCTCGCTTAGAGGAAGCATTTCAACGTGAGCAGCAGTTTTCAGCTGATGCAGCACATGAATTACGTACGCCGATTAGCATATTAAAAGTGCAATTACATAATCTACGAGCAGATAGTCCAGACCAATCAGCTTTAGAGCCTTTAGCTCAAGGAATTGATCGTATGGGCCAAGTTATAGAGCAAATTTTATCACTCTACCGTCATTCACCAGAACAAATGCTACAAACTCAACAGCTCGTTGATTTATTTTTAATCACACAACAATTAATTGCTAATAATTACGATCAATTTTCTAATAAAAATCAGCAAATAAGTCTATCTGGTGATGCTGGATATACTGTTGAAGGAAATCAATTTGCATTAGAGACTCTGGTACAAAACTTGATTTCAAATGCCTGTAAATACACGCCTGAACTAGGTGAAATACAAGTAACAATATCTGCAGATTCTCAACAACTTCAATTAATAGTTGAAGATTCAGGGCCAGGCATTCCTAAAGAATTTAGACATAGTGCTCTGGAACGTTTTTACCGAGTTAATGGCGATCAACATAGCTCCGGCATCGTAGGTTGTGGTTTGGGTCTAGCTATCGTAAAACAACTTTGTGACTTACATGGAGCTGAAATACAATTAGACGATGCGATAGAACTTGGCGGACTAAAAGTTATTGTCACTTTTCCTCATAGGTATGTTTGATAACAATGAATATATTTTTATTGCTAAGACTTTTTGTCTACATCACACTTATGGCGTGTACATTTACCGTATCTGCAACACCTATTATTGAAATAGAAATTCGTGATCATTTATTCTTTCCTGCAGAAATACACATACCAGCAGATACCAAAGTTAAGTTAATCATTATTAATAAAGATCCTGCAGCCGAAGAGTTTGAAAGCTATGAATTGAATCGTGAAAAAGTGATTCCAGGAGGAAGTAAAGGGGTTATTTTCATTGGACCTCTACGGTCTGGAGAATATCCTTTCTTTGGAGAGTTTTTCCCAAAAACAGCACAAGGGCGAGTCATCGTTAAATAGGACATATTATGCTCTTAAATGCCGTCATTATAATTTTACGAGAACTGGTTGAAGCATCACTGGTTATCAGTATATTTTTAGCCTTCAGCCAGCGTTTCAATATCTCAAGGCACTGGTTATTTATTGGTTTAATTATTGGTGTTACCAGCGCTATTTTGTATGCAATGAATATCAATACTATTTCCCAATGGCTAGATGGTGTTGGTCAAGAAGTAGTCAATGCGGGTATACACCTTCTTATTTATGTTGTCTTACTATTATTTGTCATTTTTTCATTACATGTAAAAAAAGCGCGTGTAGAAAAGTTCGTGATTTTTCTAATGTTTATTGGTGTTGCTTTAGCTTCTATTCGGGAAGGATCTGAAATAATATTGTATATCGATGGTTTTTTGAAAAATCCAGATTTATTAAAACCGGTTTTATTTGGTAGTGCGATTGGTGCCGGAATAGGCATTAGTTTGGGTGTGATTTTCTATTATTCTCTCATCGGCCTTTCTAATAAGGCAGGAGCAGGCGTGGGCTTTTTATTATGCCTATTAGTCGCTGGAGGAATGGTACTTCAAGCTACACAATTACTCTCTCAGGCAGACTGGATAGCGAGCCAATATCCACTATGGAATACATCAATATGGATCAGTGAAGGTTCATTAATAGGCCAGTTACTCTATGCCCTAGTAGGTTATGAATCGACACCTACACTCACTCAAGTCCTTTTTTATATCAGTGCTGTTGGCAGTATGGTCGTACTTACCTACTTATCAAAAATTTACGCTTCAAGGACTTCGTAATGATGGTACTTTATAAATTGATACTTGCAGTTATAAGCTTCAGTATCATAAGTTCTGTATTAGCTGATGGTTTGGCTATAGACAAAATCTATCATCCCTATGTTCAGCCCTTAGAACGAGAGATTGAGTTGAGAATGATATCTGAAGACGATGAACAAAAATACCGTCTTGGATTAGGAACCTCATTATCAGATCGCTTATTTATTGAGGCCTATGTGATAAGTACTAATGCAAATAATGAACAGCTTGATGTCTCTGCCTATGAGTTAGAGGTTAAATACCAGTTAACCGAACAGGGTGAGTATGCAATGGACTGGGGTGTTATTGCTGAGCTAGAAAAAGAACGACATGAAGAGAACTGGGAAGCAGCGACAGGCTTAATTATTGAAAAAGAGTGGGCATCTTGGATTGGAACAGCCAACTTATGGGCAATCTACGAATGGGGAGACACTATCAAAAACGAGTTAGAGTCATCGCTATCTCTACAGGCAAGGTATCGCTATTCACGTTATTTCGAACCAGCCATGGAGCTTTATAGCGGTCAGAATACCCGAGGTTTTGGACCGGTAATAATGGGCGATGTGTCGTTCACTGGGCGGAATAAACTACATTGGGAAGCAGGGGCGATTTTTGGATTAGACTCTAAAACGGCTGATAATACGTGGCGTTTATTAACAGAGGTCGAGTTTTAATATTTATTCTAGCTCTTCCTTCATGCGCTGTTCTAGCTCTTCCCACAATGATAAGCGAGAAGAACTACCCACTCGCCTACCGGTGCCACGAGACTTGGCTAACCATAGGCCCGTACCATTAAAGCTATAAACAGGGATTAGATCTTTTCTATTAGTTGCAAGTTTGATATCAGCATCAATATTATCAAGTACTAAAGGAATAGAACGTTTAGTATCAAAATAGGTGAGCACCATATGAGCTTGACCTAGTTCAACAGCTTTAACATAGGTTATTCGTAGTTTCTTTTCATCAACGCCCAGTTCTTTTAATGTAAAGTATTTTGCAATTGAATAATCTTCACAATCACCAGCACCAATAGTAAGTGCTTCTAGCGGTGTGGCCCAATAATCTTCTTTTTGCCACAAATCGATATCATTGATAAATAATAGGTTTGTATTAAAAAAGTTGTTTACAGCATCTAACTTTTCTAGATCAGTTAAGTCTTTATTTTCAGAGATTAGTTGCTGCCAAGTTTCTACCCGTTTGCGTGCAAAGCGATTGAATTTTTCTTCAATTTGACTTAAGAAGGTTTCACCTAAATTTAATTCGGCAATAAGTGGTAGCGAAACAGTTAAACCTGTCGCTAGAACACTATAAAACAAAAGGTGCCGTAAAAATCTAACAGTCATAAGAAGGACGTTTTATCGTCCTATTGCGTATATATGTGAGGATTTAACGAGCTCAAAATCATCCTCAGAACTAACACTTTCAGCAATGACTTTAATATTTAAGAAGTTAGTGACTTCTTGCATAATATTGAGCAAGTCAGCTTTGTTACGGTTAAGGCTGATCTCAGATGTAATGTCCCTTGATAAACGTATATAGCTAACGTGTAAGTCTTTTAATAAGTTAATTTCAATAATATCTGAGGAGTAGCGTTTTAATAATGTGGTAGCCCCTAATGATTGAGCAAATAGACTAAACTTAGCAAAGTTGTTTAAGTTTTTCGCTGCTGAATATGCCGTAACACTAAAGGCCAGCAATTCAGGTTGAACAGTACTATTTCTTACCCGTGATTTTAACCATGAACGAAAGCCATAAGATGAAATCGATGTCATCGATAGGTTGATTGTGACAGGTGTTTGTTGATGTTTATCTTCCATTAATGCAATGATCTTATTAACAATGCATTGATCTAACTTTTCTTCTAAACCGAACTCTTGGGCCATAGAAAAGAATGTGCCGATAGGCAGATTGTTTTCAGCGCTATCTTTGACAACAGTGAAGGCCTCCTGCATAACTTGAATAGGTGCTTTACCAGCATAATTATAGGCTTCTGAGGTGAGAATGATTTCAGGTGAATCATTCTCAATGACAGCAGTGATTGTTGATTTCCAATCTAAATCACTCATTGACCTAAGACTGTCTTGCTGGATGAAGTAGGCATTATGTCCAATCAACTTGGCTTGTTCATAGGCTTCAACCATGGCAGGTAAAATTTGGTCAAAGTCAGTACTACGTTCAAAGCGAACTATGCCTGTATGCACTATATCGTCAAGATCGTATTTTGCGCCAAGAATATTGATATTGTGCTGTAGTGATTTAGCAAATTCCGTCATTTTTTCCAAATCATAATCTGGAAATAACATGGCAAACTCTGAGCCATATAATCGGTAGCCTCTAGCAGATGAGTCATCTTTGTTTGCGAGAAACTGCGAGAAGCTTACAAGAATCTCATCAACCGCTTTATTGCCTTTGTCCTTAGTGATATCAGCAAGGTTATCAAACTTAATAAATGCAGCATAACCAGCCTGGCCGGCAACTTCCATTTGCTTTACATTAGTTTCGAAGCTAGTCTGGTTAAAAAGCTGAGTAAGCGGATCTCGCTTTACACTATCATTTAATGATTCCAATTTTTGGTTGAGCCTATCAATCATTTCACCAATCTTACTCGACATACTATTCATTGACTGGGCAACATTTTTTATTTCTAATGTCCAAGGTAGCTTGATTGAAGTAAAGTGCCCATCTGAAATTTCATTCGCTTGTTTCTCAATATTTTTTAATGATTGTAGTGTTAAGCGAAGTGCTAAAAATAATGCTAGAAATGTCGCTAAGAAAATAAGGATTGATATTTTTAATGTAGATTTACCTTGTTCATAGAGCTTTAAATAGGCATACCCCGGGTTTGTAGTGATATATAAGGTGCCAGATATTGACCATCCTGAGCTTATTTCTGAAACTGCTGTGGCTACCTTCATCGGCATTAGTGTAATTAACCAGTTTGGCACACCTTCTATTTCATCAGTATTAGTCAAGGTAACAAGATCTTTATCATCAACATCAGCTAAACGCATCTCTTTGTAATAGCCGCCATCAAAAATAGCATTCATCATGGTTCTGATTATGGGATCTTGTTCGTCAGTCATATGTGGGCTAAGTGATAAGCCCAATGAAGTAGCTGTATCTTGAACGTGAACTTCAGATTCAGTTTCTAGATAATCTTTGATATTGTTCATACTCAGTACAAAATTGACTGCAAAAACAATAAAGAATATGAAGCTCATTAATATAAGTAATTGTTTAGACAGGGACATGGTTCACCTAATAGATTCAAGTTTGACTCTTAACAATACCGATTAGTATTAAGTCAGGCAAACTAATTATGATGGTTTTTGTGCATTAGCTATATAAGTTGGCAATATGAATGCTCTTCAATTACTGCACAGCCATTCATTCATTACTAATTAAGAGTATTTAAATTGGCTTGTAAATAAGTAAAAGTTGTCGTCTATGACTTTACAGCACATAATTCACTCAATAAAAAAGTAGTTTTATCCTCATATCCTTTTGTAGCTGATATTGATAATATGGATTCTTACTTTATTCAAAACTGACACATAAATGATTACCGCCCTTATCCAAATGTCATTGCTAATAGCCTGTGGTACTTTTTGGAAAGCTCATGCTCCAGACCATATTTCGGCACTCGCACACCGCCGAGCACTCACCGATCTTGTTTTTTATATTTTATTACCTGCCCTTGTGTTGGATATTATATGGCGAACACCACTTGATAGTACCTCTTTAGACATTTCATTTTTAGCGGCAACAGGTGTTGTTACTGGCTTAATTGTTATGTGGTTAATTACACGAGTGATGAAGACAAATAATCAGCAAGTGGGTGCTTTATTATTGGCAGCCTCGTTTCCGAATGCGACTTACCTAGGCCTTCCCGTTCTCGATCAAGTTATTGGTTCTCATTCACGTGCGACTGTATTGCAATATGACCTTTTTGCTTGTACACCTATTTTACTTTCCGTCGGTATTTTAATTGCTCAGTATTACAGTGATGCGAATACCAAAGTAAACCCACTTCGAGAATTGATTAAAATTCCTCCTTTATGGGCTGTAACACTTGGAATAGCATTAAATTTGTCAGGAATAGAACAACCTCAGTTTTTGAATTCAAGCTTGTCACTATTGGCTGGAGGCGTCGTACCACTTATGTTGGTGGTACTCGGGATGAGTATTCGCTGGCATAGCTTACGATTAAAGTTTATGACGCTTCTTTTACCGGTTGCGCTTATTTCCTTAGTTGTGATACCAGGTGTTGTTTTTACTATGAGCCACTTTATTGGTGTGACGACCGAAACAAGTATTATTGTCACATTGGTAGCTGGCATGCCAACAATGGTGTTTGGTATTGTAATTTGTGAACGCTACCAACTTGATAGCGAGCTATATGCGGCTGCAGTAACCTTAACGACAATATGTGGTTTGATCAGCTTACCGTTATGGTTTCAATTTCTATCTGGCGCTTGAGTTTGCCAAATAAACCCTGCGGTTACTATTGCCGTTTTAAAGTAGCTCATTGCATGTTCTATCAGATCAGTTTCGCCTCGCAAACTAAGCTCTATATGTGGATTTCTACCTAGGTAAGGTAGGCTTGATAGTCGCAGTTCAGGATATTGGGCCACCACAATACGCATTGACTCTAATAGTTCTGATTCCCTAGCACCGATAACAAAAATTATTTGTTCATCAGCTGGAGCAGTATTCCGTAAGTCGTCATAATAGGTATTGAGTATCCATTGAATCATTGGCCAAGACATTTCTGGAAAACCAGGCATGAAATGATGCTCGCCATATGAAAAACCAGGAACACGATTAATAGTATTAGGAATGATGCGACTTCCTTCTGGAAACTCAGCCATTAATATTCGTTGTGGATAGGCTTTGTCACCATACTGCGCTTCGATTTCAGCAACGGCTTCGGGATGGGGCTTTAAAGAGACTTCCGCCACTTTAGCCGCTGTTTCCCGCGTTCTATCGTCTGGTGTAGCACCTATACCTCCAAAGCTAAACACAATATCTTTACTCGCCATAGTAAAAGATAAAAAGCGTTGCAGTTGCTGAGGATCGTCGCCAACAATAATTGTCCAGTCTAATTCCAAATTACGCTCAGCTAAAACTGATTGTAAGTGAACAAAATGTTTATCCTGCCTTTTACCAGATAGGATTTCATCGCCAATAATTAATGCACCAATACTCATAATAATTACTCTTCGTTAGGTTTATTTCTCATGAAATCAGCCGTTTGTACAAATGAACCCATCAATTGTTGTGAAAACAATTCATCAAGGCCCATCGACTTTAATGCTTGAGCCATACAATAAAGCCATTGATCACGCTCTTCTATGCCGATAGGAAAGGGCATATGGCGCTTTCGTAATCGCGGGTGACCATATTTATCCGTATAAATTGGAGGGCCACCTAACCAACCGGTTAAAAATAAATATAATTTTTCCTCACTTAGACCTATTTCTTCGGGATGCATTGCGCGAATCAGTTGTGTTTGAGGTGTATCACACATTACTTGATAAAAAGTTTGGCACAGTTTACGGACAGCGGATTCACCACCAATACGGTCATAAGGGGTTTTAATTTCTGACATTAGGGTCTCAATAAAAAAATCATTTACACGATCATAACGTTGTTTGATGAAGCTATAAAGAGACATCTCCTTGCAGCAAGTAGTTCATATCAGGATAATTACCGGGTCTTACATTAAATTTAATTTCGGAGAAACTCAATGAGTGAAAAAATGACTATGCGTGTTGGCGAATGTCTTCTTGCCGGCGGACCAGCATTTACAGCTGCAGAACCAGAAGTAATCATCGGTGAATTAGACGGTCCATTTGGTACTGCATTTGCTAACCTTTTAGGCGATCAAGTTAAAGGTCATACTCGTGTTTTAGCATTAATGAACACTGATATGATGGTTAAACCTGCAACTATTATGGTTAGCAAGGTGACTGTTAAGGACGTTGCTTACACAAATATCCTAATGGGTACTGTTCAAGGCGCAATTTCAAACGGCGTATTAGATGCTGTTCGTAACGGTACAATCCCTAAAGAAAAAGCGAATGACCTTGGCATCATCTGCTCTGTATGGTTAAGCCCTGGTGTTGAAAAAGTTGAAGATTTAGATCACGAAGCTTTGTTTAATATACACCGTGAAGCAACACGTAAAGCAATTGAAAAAGCAATGAGTAACGAACCAAGCATCGATTTCTTATTAGAAAATCAAGAAAAATTGGTACATAAATACTATCAAAGAGCATTAGATGCTAAAAAGTAAAAAAGCTAAGTTTTTTTTATAAAAAACTAAAGTTTTTATCAAGAAATAAACGGCTCATCCGCTAACGTAGATAAGCCGTTTTTTTTGAGTTTTTATAACAAATCATGAACCAGACAGATGACGCTAATATGGATCTTTACTCCATTGATAAATTAATGCATGAAACTCGTCAGCTAGCGGCTAAATACCGTATGACGACGGGCACAACTCTGCCTGTCACAGGTGAGATTGCACGCTTTGACGTTGCAAAGGCATTAAATTTACAGTTAATCGATGATTTAACACAAGGTTATGATGCTAACGGTCTTGGCGAAAGAGCGGGGGTTCGGGTCTTGATAAAAGGACGCGTTATCTTTGAAGATAGCCGTTCAACGCCTCGCATTGGTCAAATTAACCCTGATGGACGCTGGGATAATGTCGTGATGGTATTATTTGATGATGATTATATGCCAGTAGAAATGTACGAAGCGACCAGTGATGATATAAAGTCAGCACTCAAAGTTAAGCAAGAAAATAAAAATAAAAAACGTTCTGCCATGTCAGTTGCTCAATTTAAAATCATAGGCAAACTAGTTTGGACTCAAGAAGGTGGGATTGAGCAAGAAATATGGGATAATCACAGCGACTAAATTTCTGGTTTCAGATCTTTCAAATTAGGAGTCGGTGTATGAGTGTTTTTGGTTTTATCTTTTGGGGTGTCATTGCAGTTGCCCTTATCTATATTGTTTCAATATACAATGGCCTTGTCACATTAAAACATGCAGTGAGTAAGGCATGGGCTAATATAGATGTACTGCTAAAACAACGTCATGATGAACTTCCAAAACTAGTTGAAACCTGCAAGCAATACATGAAGTATGAGCAAGAAACCCTTGAAAATGTTATGAAAGCACGCTCTTCAGTAGCGAGTGCACAACAGCAAGGCGATATTTCAGCATTAGGTAAAGCAGAAAGTTCAATGCGCCTAGGACTAGGCAGTTTATTTGCTGTTGCAGAAGCGTATCCTGACTTAAAAGCAGATCAAACGTTCCAGCATTTACAAGCACGTATTACAGGCTTAGAAAATGCCATTGCTGATCGACGTGAGTTTTATAATGAAAGTGTAAACAACAATAATGTTCGCATTGAGCAATTTCCTGACTTATTTGTTGCACGACTATTCAACTTTAAAGCCCATAGTCTTCTAGAGTTTTCTGAACAAGAAATAACCGACGTTAATCTCAACTCTTTATTTAATAAATAATTGTGCTGGAACAGATTATTGCTTCTATAGCAAGCGGTATTGAGCAGTGTGAGCCCCATGAGTTCTGGATTGGTGCCTCTATCATTATTGTAATATCGCTAGTTGCTTTTAAACGCATGGTTAAGTGGTGGAATAGATCTCGAATGATTCAAGACGTGCCTACCTCAAAAGTTCGTTCTGCATCTCAAGGTTATGTTGAGCTAACTGGGCTGGCAAAATCAATGGATGGTCCAGCAATAGTGTCGCCATTATCTAGAAAATCATGTGTTTGGTATCGCTATAAAATTGAAGAAAAAGTAAAACAGTATGACTCAAAAGGGCGCTCAAAAAGCCATTGGAAAGTAGTTAAACAGGAAACCAGTGAAGAACTATTTTTACTGGAAGATGAGACTGGGCGCTGTGTTATCGATCCCGATGATGCTGATGTATTAGCGACTAATAAACGAGTGTTGTACAAACGATTAGTCAGTCCACCACGGCGTTATACGGAAGAATTAATAACCGTTCGTGAACCTCTGTATGCGATTGGTTTATTTAACACGGTTGCAAATGTCAGTCATAAACAGCAACGCGAACAAGTTAGTTATTTGTTACGTGAGTGGAAACAAGATCCAAATCAATTACTACATGACTTTGATAGTGATCGAAATGGTCAATTAGATGAACAAGAATGGGAGCAAGCACGTTTAGCAGCGCAGCGACAAGTTAAGCGTGAGTTTGGACATCAAGAAAGGCTAGAGCAGTTAAATATTTTGAAGAATACAGAACATAGTCACCAAGGCTTCATTATCTCTACTATTTCTGAACAAAAATTGATTCAACATTATAGATGGCATGCATTACTATCACTGCTTGTCTTTTTTAGTTTCGGATGCCTTGTCGTATGGGCTATGAATATTCGCTTAGGACATTAGAATAGCAATGCAAGATGAGATGGAAAACGTTTTTAGCCAAGGTGGTCAATTAGCTCAATACATTGATGGCTATGCGCCTCGCCAGCAACAATTAGAAATGGCACAAGCTATAGAAAAGGCCTTAGCTGAAAGTAATGTTTTAGTCGCTGAAGCTGGTACGGGTACAGGTAAAACCTATGCGTATTTAGCACCAGCCATTTTGTCTGGCCAAACAATATTTATTTCTACCGGCACAAAAAACTTACAAGACCAGTTATTTAACAAAGACTTACCGATGTTACGTAAAGCGTTATCTATACCTTTTCGAGCAGCTTTGCTAAAAGGTAGAAGTAACTATTTATGCCATTACCGCCTTGAAATGGCACAAGGTGATCCGCTACAAAAACCACATTATGCTACATTGCAGTCCTTAGCTGAATGGATGGGGAAAACCAAAACAGGCGATGTTAGTGAAAGTGATCTGTTAGAAGATAATTCCCCTTTATGGTCAAAAATCACCTCAACGATTGATAATTGTTTAGGCCAAGAATGTCCAAATTCAGCTGAATGTTTTGTTAGTGAAGCACGAAAAAAAGCACAAGAATCAGATATTGTTGTTATTAATCATCACCTGTTAATGTCTGACATGGCATTAAAAGCATCGGGACAGGGTGAAATATTACCTTCTGCAGATGCCTATATTATTGATGAAGCACACCAATTACCTGAAATTGCCACTCAATTCTTAGGTACTAGAATTAGCAGCCATCAAATTCAAGAACTTTGCCGTGACAGCACCCGTGAAATGCTAGAAGAAGCTGATGACCTGTCTCTTATACACATCTGACGCTGCCGA
>CAJXPP010000008.1 GCA_913058195.1 uncultured Gammaproteobacteria bacterium
GATCATGCCTAGTCTCGTGGGCTCGGAGATGTGTATAAGAGACAGTCATTATTTTGGATGAGGCGCAAAATACTACGAAAGAACAGATGAAGATGTTCTTAACGCGTTTGGGTTATAACTCAACAGCAATGGTGACGGGTGATATTACCCAAATCGATTTACCAAACCCTAAACAATCAGGCTTACGCCATGCGATTGAGGTGTTGAAAGATATCGATGATATTGGTTTTACTTTCTTCCAAGCGAAAGATGTCGTGCGTCATTCTTTAGTACAAAAAGTGATTCTTGCCTATGAAAAGGCTGAGCGTAGTTAAGTGGCTAAATCAATTGTTGATGTGCAATTGGCATCTGAAGGCGACAGTCCTGAGATAAGCTTGTTCGAACAATGGGTTGATGCTGCATTAATGCATCTTGATGAGCAATGTGAGTTAAGTATTCGCCTTGTGGATACAGAAGAAAGCGCGGAGTTGAATTCAAGTTATCGCGATAAGGCTGGTCCGACCAATGTGCTGTCATTTCCGTTTGAATCGCCAGTACCGATGGAGCCACGTTTATTGGGTGATTTGATTATTTGTGTGCCGCTTGTTGAGCGTGAAGCACTTGAACAAAATAAGAAACTTAATGATCACTGGACTCATTTAGTGGTTCATGGCTGTTTACATTTATTGGGTTATGATCATATTGACGATGAAGAAGCGGAAGAAATGGAAGCGTTAGAAATTAATATTTTAAAGACGCTAGATATTGATAATCCTTATCGAGAGATATTGCCATGAGTGAAGGACGACCGAGTCGCTCTAAGACGAGTAGAACATTTATTCAGCGATTAAGTGGCGTGTTGTTTGAGCCTAAAGATCAAGAACAGTTAATTGAGGTGATTCGTAAAGCCTCGGAAGATCATATTCTTGATGCTGAAGCCTTATCAATTGTTGAAGGCGCATTGGCCGTGTCAGAAATGCAGGCGCGCGATGTGATGATTCCTCGCTCGCAAGTGGTAATGGTATCTCGTGATGCGGCGAAAGAAGACACCTTAAAATTAGTGTGTGAAGAAGGTCATTCACGCTTTCCTGTTATTGATGATGACCGCGATGATGTTATTGGTATTTTATTAGCCAAAGACTTGCTATCTTCAGTTGTATCAGCCGACAAACTTGATTTTGATTTACGTGAAATCATGCGTCCAGCAGTATTTATTCCAGAAAGTAAGCGGTTAAATGTATTGTTACGTGAGTTTCGTGCTCGGCGGAATCATATGGCGATTGTGGTCGATGAATACGGCGGTGTTGCTGGTATTGTCACCATCGAAAATGTATTGGAACAGATCGTTGGCGAGATTGAAGATGAGCATGATATCGATGATGATGCACCCATATTAAAACGCGATGAATCAAGTTTTACGATAAAAGCACTTACCAGCGTTGCAGATTTTAATGAGTACTTCTCTGTCGAGTGGAGTGAAGATGAGTTTGATACTGTCGGAGGTTTTGTAATGAATCACTTTGGGCACCTTCCATCGCGTGATGAGACTGTCACCATTGGCTCTTTCCAATTTACCGTGATGCGGGCAGATAATCGTAGAATTCATTTATTAGAAATGAATGTAATGCCATCTGAAGAGTTAGACCACTCTGAATCTTAATCTAATCTAAAGTGGACAATTAGCAAATGACGCGTTATTTACCGAATCATCTAGTGGCTTTAATTGCTGGTGGTTTATTGCCATTATCATTTGCACCCTTTCATTTTTATCCTCTTGCCGTAGTTAGTTTAGCCTTATTATTTTTCACTTGGACCTCTGTTAACGCTAAGCAAGCAGCTCGCTTAGGATTTTTGTTTGGACTTGGATTCTTTGGCGTGGGCGTATCATGGGTTTATGTTGCCATTCATGATTTTGGTCAAGCTAATATTTTCATTGCAGGTTTACTCACAGCACTCTTTGTTGGTTTTTTATCTTTGTATCTGGCGGCTCTAGGTTGGGCAATAAAAAAACTCTCACCTAATGATTTAACTAGCCAAGATTATGTGCTGCTACTACCTGTGGCATGGTTGGTTTTTGAATGGTTTAAAGGCTGGTTTTTAACAGGCTTCCCTTGGTTAGAAGTCGGCATTGGTCAGTTAGATGGGCCTTTAAGTGGTTATACACCAGTGATTAGCGCCTTAGGCGTGTCATTATTAACAACAGTATCTGCAGGGTTGTTGCTAGTGGCTATTCAAAAGAAAGTGTTATGGCCAGTACTTGTATTAATGGCTATTTGGTTTTGCGGGCAGACCTTAAAATCACAACAGTGGACGCAGCCAGTCGATGAGCCGATTAAGATCAGTATTATTCAAGGTAATGTGCCACAAGCTATAAAATGGGATCGCGATCAGTTATTTAAAACCTTAGCGTTATATCGAGCCAGAACTGAAGAAAATTGGGATAGTGATTTAATTATTTGGCCTGAAAATGCGGTGACGGTGTTTTATCATCAGGCAAAAGATTTTTTCCTCGACCCATTGAATAAATTAGCAGCAGAAAATAATACCGAAATATTATTAGGTTTACCGGTGTTGAATCAAGAGTTGGACGAGTACTACAACAGTATGATGTTGTTAGGTCGCAATGAAGCATTTTATTCTAAACGTCACCTAGTGCCATTTGGTGAATATATTCCATTTGAATGGTTGCGCGGGCTTATTGCATTTTTCCATTTGCCGATGTCAAGTTTTAGTTCAGGCACGGGACCAGGTGAAATTATAAACATAGCAGGTCAACCGGTTGGTATTTCTATTTGTTATGAAGATGTATTTTCGACAGAAATATTAGAGAGTCTTCCTGAGGCGAGTTTACTGATAAATGCTTCTAATAATGCCTGGTATGGTGATTCTTTTGCACCACCGCAGCATCTACAAATTTCACAAAACCGAGCCTTGGAAATGGGCCGGCCTATTTTGCGAGCAACAACTAATGGCATTTCAGCTTTAATAGATTTTAAAGGTAAGCTGGTAGAGAAAGCGCCGCAGTTTGAAGAGGCCGTATTAACTGTTAATGCTCAACCTCGAGTTGGTTCTACACCTTATGTCAGCTATGGACAGTGGCCATTGTGGCTATTATCACTATTAATGATGTTGGTGTGGGCGTATCATCGACGCGTTGCTTCTATGAAGAGTCAGGTAAGCTAATGCAGTTTTTAACTATACAGCGCATTTTAGGGATCTTACTAGGTCTCTTTAGTTTTACTTTGTTACCACCCATTGCGGTATCAATTTACTATCAAGATGGCTCTACAGAAGCCTTTGTTGATGCATTTGTTTTATTATTAGCTACGGGCTTCTTATTCTGGCTGCCTGTGCGAAAGCATCGCAAAGAATTGAAAATCCGCGATGGTTTTATTGTCGTAGTGATGTTTTGGGTAGCACTTGGAATTTCTGGTGCGATTCCATTTTTCTTGACAAAAGTCCCTGAAATGTCATTTACTGATGCGGTGTTTGAGTCTATGTCAGGCTTGACGACAACAGGTGCGACAGTACTGACAGGCCTAGACGAATTACCTAAAGCGGTATTGTTTTATCGCCAATTTCTACAATGGTTAGGCGGCATGGGGATTGTTGTGCTTGCCGTTGCAATCTTGCCCTTATTAGGCGTGGGTGGTATGCAGTTATATCGTGCCGAAACACCCGGGCCAATGAAAGACTCTAAGTTAACGCCACGTATTACAGAAACGGCTAAAGCACTTTGGTATATCTATTTAACACTCACGATTTCATGCGCAATTTCATTTAAATGGGCAGGAATGAGCTGGTTTGACGCGGTTGGCCATAGTTTTTCTACGGTAGCAATTGGTGGATTTTCGACTCATGATGCCAGTATGGGCTTTTTCAATAGTGCAACCATAGAAATGATCACTGTGGTCTTTATGTTACTGGCCGGTATGAATTTTTCACTGCATTTTCTAGCATGGCGTCATCGTTCTATAAAGCATTATCTTGCTGATTCCGAGCTCAAGGTATATTTGTGGATTTTGCTCGTACTGGCGCTAGTGACTTCAACCTATTTGTATTTTACACATACCTTCGATACGCCGTGGACAGCTATTCATCAGGGTGTTTTCCAAGCTGTATCAATAGGTACGACCACTGGTTTTACCACTACTGACTATTCTTTATGGCCAGGTTTTTTGCCTATTATGTTGTTATTGGCAAGCTATGTCGGCGGTTGTGCAGGCTCAACAGGTGGCGGAATGAAAGTGATTCGAGTGATGCTGCTATTCAAACAAGGCTACCGTGAAGTATTACGCTTGATTCACCCTAATGGTTTGTTCGCCATTAAGGTTAACAATAAAGCATTAGCGCCGAAAGTAGTCGGTGCTGTGTGGGGGTTTTTTGCTCTGTATATTTTCTGTTTTATGATTATGTACTTGTTCTTAATGGCAACAGGCTTAGATATTGTTACCTCATTTTCTGCTGTGACAGCATGCCTTAATAACTTGGGTCCAGGACTGGGCGAGGTAGGTGCGAACTACGGTGACATTAATGCGCCTTCTAAATGGGTGCTTTGCGTGGCTATGTTATTGGGCCGTTTAGAGATCTTTACCTTATTAGTTGTACTAACGCCTGCTTTCTGGAGACGTTGATAGCAATGGCTGAATTATCTAAGTGGGATGCTATTTATAGCCGCAAATCAGCAGAGCCAACGGCATCTTTTGTCTTGGAACAGAGTCAACATTTATTGCCATCACAAGGCGATGCGCTTGATTTGGCATGTGGTCAAGGTGGCAATGCCTTATTGCTAGCTAAAAGAGGCCTAACTGTTTCGGCATGGGATAATTCTTCTGTAGCCATTGAACAGTTAGTGGAGAGCGCGAAAGCCAGTTCACTCAGTATTGATGCAAAAGTACGGGATGTAATTCAAAACCCTCCTAAACAAGATAGTCTAGATGTAATTGTGGTTAGTTATTTTCTTGATCGCGCTTTATGTCCGTTGCTTGTTAAAGCGTTGCGCCCGAAAGGCTTATTGCTTTATCAAACCTATTGTCAGCAGAAAGTGCAGCTACAGGGGCCAAGCAATCCAGAATTCCTATTAAAGAATAATGAATTGCTCTCGTTATTTTCGCCAATGAATGTACGGGTTTATCGTGAAGAAGCTTTATTGGGTGATCTTGAGCAAGGATGGCGAAACCAAGCTTTATTAGTGGCTGAAAGGTAGGGCTTTTAGCATGGTAGTGTATAATTTCAAATTAAAGCTTGCTGTCAGGGGCCTTGATCGGTAAAATTGTGCGGTTCAAAAGTCCGGTATTTTAATTGGGCTAATTAAATTTTTAAAAACATTTAACGAGAATAGATATGAAAGCGGATATCCATCCAGAATATAGCGAGATCGATGTTACTTGTAGTTGTGGTAACTCTTTTAAAACACGTTCTACTCGCAGCACGGCTTTAAGCTTGGATGTGTGTGCAGAATGTCACCCGTTCTACACCGGTAAGCAAAAAATGCTTGATACTGCTGGTCGAGTTGATAAATTCCGTCAAAAATACGGAAAATAATTTTTTTGACTCATTAATGAGTCGAGCTAATTAGAAGGATTAACCATGTTTGTACTTTCTAGTGCTACAGGTCGTAATCTCACACAAAGCCTCTGCTTGTTAGCTGGGGCTTTGCTGTTTCTGGCTTTAGCGGGTTGTGCTCAAAACCCTGTAAGCGGTAGTCACGACTTTGTAATGTTGAGTGAAGACAGTGAGCTTAATATTGGTAGGACAAATCATCCCAAGATCATTGAGCAATACGGTCGTTATAGTGATGAGGAATTACAGCGCTATGTACAAGGTGTTGGTGACAGTTTAGCTAATGTCAGTCACCGCGATAATTTGACATACCGTTTTACGGTTCTAGATTCTCCGGAGATAAATGCTTTTGCATTACCTGGAGGCTATATTTATATCACACGGGGATTGATGGCTTACCTTAATTCTGAGGCAGAGCTAGCGGCGGTGTTAGGTCATGAAATTGGTCATGTGACAGCAAGGCATGGTGTGCGCCAACAAAGTGCGGCGCAAGCGGCTAATCTAGGCTATACCATAGGCGCTATTTTATTCCCTGAATTACGTGGCGCTGCTTCGCAAAACGTGTTTAATATCCTAGGAGGTTCTTTACTTAGTGGTTATGGTCGCGAACATGAGTTGGAGTCTGATGGTCTAGGGGCTGAGTATCTGGCAAAGGCCGGTTATGACTCTAAGGCTATGATTGATGTCATTCGAGTATTGAAGGATCAAGAAGTGTTTGCGGCAGAACAGGCAAAGCAACAAGGCCGAGAAGTTCAAAGTTATCATGGTTTATTTGCCAGTCATCCAGATAATGACACGCGATTACATGAGGTAGTCGGCGCTGCTGAGAAATTCTCGTTAAGTGGTAAGGGGAAACGTGGCAGGGATGCTTATCTCGATAAGATTAACGGAATGACATTTGGTGATAGTGAAGAACAAGGGATCAGAAGAGAGCACCATTTCTATCACTTAGTGATGGATTTTGCTGTGGACTTCCCTATTGGCTGGCAAGTATTGAATCACCCGGACAGAATTCAAGCGATATCTTCCGGTGGTCATGCTTTTATTGAGATGCGAGCAGCTGATATTAATCGAAAAATATCACCTAAAGACTTTATTTCTCAGCGTTTGAAAATTGATAAGCTAATTGCTGGACAGCGAATTAGGAGTCATGGCTTAGATGGCTATACAGGCTTATTAGAGCAGCAAGGACAGCGAGCACGAATTTCAGTTATCTACCTTCGTGATAAAGCATTTGTATTCTTTTCCAGCGTAAAAGACGTGAAAACATTTAATAATACTGATGTGGAATTTCTTAAAGTTGCCAAGAGTCTGCACGTTTTATCTAAAGCTGAAAAGGACTTAGCGAAAGCATTTAAAATAGATGTTGTTCGGGCTAATAGAGCAGATAACTACCCTAGCTGGGCTAAAAAATCTCGAATTAGTAACAGTGCATTACAGCAGTTAAAGCTGCTTAATGGTGATTATCCCGCTGGTGAATTGGAAGCTGGCCTAAGGGCTAAACGAGTAAAATAAACTTGTTTTAAAACAAGTCTGTTGGTGCTGAAGGATTATCTGGATTTTGTGTAGGGCCAATAAAGAACGTTGTCGGTGGCGTTGTTTCTGTAGGGACATATTGCTCCCTAAACGTTTCGCTTATTGGCTTTTGAGTGTCGGGGCCACTTAATAATCCCGTGTCAGGGTCAATTTTGACTGTGATCATATCAACAGGGTGTTGTAGTGGCGCCTCTGGCACATCATCTAGCGCTGATTTCATAAAGTCTATCCACATAGGCAGCGCAGCTCTACCTCCTGTTTCATAGCGGCCTAATGATTTAGGTGAGTCAAAACCAACCCAAGCGATAGCGACTAAATCAGGGTGGAAACCATTGAACCAAGCATCGACTTGATCGTTGGTGGTACCTGTTTTCCCTGCAAGATCATTTCTGCCAAGGCTCATTGCTTTTCGGCCCGTGCCGTAACGAACTACATCACGCAATAAACTGTTCATAATGTAGTTGTTCTGAGGAGTCATTATGCGTTTAGCCGCTTTGGTCGACTGATTTGCAGTGTCTAAGGGATCCTGTGGAAGACATGTTTCACATACAGTATCTGGCTCTGCTTGCATGATAATCATTCCAGCAGAGTCTTCTATACGTTGAATAACATAGGGTTCAACCCGATAACCGCCATTGGCTAAAGCAGAATAGGCGCGAGCCATATCCCATGGTGCTGCGCTACCGCTGCCTAGGGCTAAGGATAGGCTATTAGGTAATTGTGTTGGATCGAAGCCAAATTTACTGGCGTAGTCAATGACGTATTTTGTACCTATATCTCTAAGAATACGAATTGAGACTAAGTTTCTGGAATGGGTAAGTGCAACACGTAAACGAGTCGGGCCATAGAATTTCCCACTGTAATTTTCTGGGCGCCAGACATCATCGACATTGTTATCAGAAACAACGGGAGCATCATTGATAATTGTCGCGGCAGTGTAACCTTCCTCTAATGCAGCGGAATAAATGAAGGGCTTAAATCCCGAACCGGGTTGACGGCGTGACTGTGTGGCACGGTTGAACTTGTTTTGGAAATATTCGAAACCACCGTTAAGTGCTGTTACACCGCCATCATAGGGTGAGATAGCAATAATTGCACCTTCAGCTTGCGGTAATTGGGCTAATTGCCATTCACCTTGAGGATCTTGATGTAAGTAAATTTGGTCACCGCTGCTAAGTACATCGGTAACTTTCTTTATTTTTTTACCTCGGCGATTAGTACTAAGTTGTTTTCTTGCCCATGTTAATGAGCTGACATTGATGGATATTAAACCATGATTTTTTATGTATATTTCGGTTTGATCGGGTTCTGTTTTAACTACAAGTCCAGGTTTAAGTGGACCAATTGAATTAAAATTAGACAATGCTTGTTCAAAGTCTTCAGCTGTCATTTCTTCTGACAAGGGAAGCTTATTTTTTGCTCCTCGAAACCCGTGGCGTTTATCGTAAGCGAGTAATGCAGCTTGAATTGCATCATTAGATGCATACTGATGTTTTGCCTTAATAGTTGTGTAGACACTAAGGCCCATATTATAAGCTTCATCTCCATATTGCTGGATAAGCTGTGTTCTGACTAGTTCCGCCACATAGGGCGCGTAGACTTCTACATGGCGGCTGTGAAAGCTTGATGTGAGCGGGACTTGAACTGCTGTTTCATAATCTTGTTTTGAAATATGACCTACTTCCCACATGCGACGAAGTACATAATCGCGGCGTAATTGAGCGCGATCTGGATTGGCAATGGGATTATATCTAGAAGGGGCTTTAGGTAAGCCTGCAATCATGGCAAATTCGGGTAAAGTTAGCTCATCTAGCGGTTTGCCGTAGTAGACTTTAGCTGCTGCAGCTACCCCATAGGCACGGTTGCCTAAATATATCTTATTTAAATAGA
This sequence comes from uncultured Gammaproteobacteria bacterium, assembly GCA_913058195.1. Lineage (GTDB taxonomy): Bacteria > Pseudomonadota > Gammaproteobacteria > Nitrosococcales > Methylophagaceae. The sequence continues at coordinate 8,968 of CAJXPP010000008.1, forward strand.
GCGTTAAAATTTCTTCTTTTGTTAAAACCTGCTCAATTTGCAGCGAAAGAATGATTTCATTGATTTTACGTAAGTAGGTTTTTTCATTACTTAAAAAGAAGTTTCGAGCAACTTGCATTGTAATGGTACTGCCGCCCTGGGCTTTCACTCCCGTTATTGCGAGAGAGTAGACTGCTCGTAAGAGGCCTTGGTAATCAACACCAGGGTGTTCAAAGAAACGATCATCTTCTGATGCTAAAAAAGCATGAATTAGAGAAGGAGGGATAGCTTCGTAGTTGACAGGAATGCGTCTTTTGTCTCCAAACTCAGCAATAAGTTGTCCTTCGGCACTGAATATTCGTAAAGGTACTTGGAGTTGTATTTCTTTTAAAGTATCGATATCTGGCAGTTTGGGTGCAAGCCAGAGATACCCTGCAGTTATACCTATCGCAGCTAAACTAAAGGTAATAAACGATAAATAAAACAGTCGACGAAAGAAGTGATACATAGAAGTACTTTTCAATTATGGTCAGTGTGAATTTTAAGATGCTGTTCAGTATATCTTAGAGAATGTAATACACAATAGGAGATGAGAGAATAGAATGATGAAAGCTTCATTAATGAGGGCTATCCCGCATTTAAGCGATTAACTCTATTGTATTTTAGAAATAGATGAATTATAGTCTTGAGAAACTACTTTAAGTATGAGTAGTAAGTGTTATTCATTAAACAGCAATTTGAGGCGGCACATGTTTGGAAAAATAAGCCAATCACTTTTAGGGATAGACGTTAGCTCATCAGTAGTTAAGGTGCTTGAACTAGGTAAAAAAGGAAACAAGTATGTAGTTGTTTCGTATGCTGTTGAACCTTTGCCGGTAAATGCTGTTGTTGAAAGCAGGATTGAAAATAAAGACGATGTAGCTGGCGCGATTCGACGGGCAGTCAAACGTTCTGGTACTAAAGCTAAGTCTGCAGCGGTTGCTGTTTCTGCCAATTCAACGATTACCCGGGTAATTTCTTATCCGGCGACACTTACTGATCGCGAACTTGAAGAGCAGATTATGCTTGAAGCTGAAAGTCATATCCCATATCCCTTAGAAGAAGTAAGATTGGATTTTGAAGTTATTGGAGTGTCAGAGTCTGATGAAACAGCAGTAGACGTGCTGTTAGCTGCTTCAAGAAGTGAAAATGTTGATGCACGTACAGATGTTGTTGAAATGGCAGGTTTAAAGCCAAAACTGGTGGATGTCGAAGCCTATACCGTAGAAAATGCATTTTCATTAATTACATCTCAATTACCCTTGCATGGACAAGGCTTAACGGTTGCAGTTGTCGATATTGGCGCCACAGTGACGACATTACATGTCCTTGTTGATGGCAAAATTGTATTCACCCGCGAGCAAACATTTGGCGGACGAATGCTGACTGAAAATATTGCACAACACTATGGTATGTCTATCCAAGATGCTGGCAGGGCAAAAAAAGAGAATAATTTACCTGAAGATTATACTCAACAAGTACTTGACCCGTTTAAAAGCTTAATGACAACAACGGTGACTCGAGCATTACAGTTCTTCTTTTCGACTTCAACACAATATCAATCGATTGACCATATTCTCCTTGCTGGAGGCTGTGCATCAATTCAAGGTGTTGATGCTATGATAGAAAGTGATACCGATACCGCGACAACAATTGCGAATCCTTTTGTGGATATGACCCTGGGATCAAAGGTATCAATTAACGCATTAAGCAATGATGCTCCATCAATGTTAATAGCATGTGGGCTTGCAATGAGGAGTTTTGATTAATGGCTCATATTAATTTATTACCTTGGCGAGAAGAGCGACGACAAGAACGTCAGCAGCAATTCATCGCTTCTTTGGTTGCAGGGCTTATTTTTGCAGTGGTTGTCTTATATGGCGCAATATTATATGCGGATAGTCTTTTAGATGATCAAAATGGACGGAATACTTTTTTACAAACTGAAATTAATTTATTAGATATAAAAATAGCAGAAATAAGAACGCTTGATGAAGAGCGGGAACAATTATTAGCGCGTATGAACGTAATCCAAGAATTACAAACTAGTAGACCAAAGGTTGTGAAAGTCTTTGAGGCCCTAGTTCATAGTGTACCTGAAGGAATACATCTGGAAAAAGTGGCACGACAAGGGGATTCGCTAACTATCGATGGTATTGCTCAGTCTAATGCCAGAGTCTCTGTTTTTATGCGTAACTTAGATGAAGACAATGAATTTGATAACCCCGACTTAACCGTTATAAAACGAACATCTACAAAAGATGATGCCATTCGAAAATTCACTTTGGTGTCAAAAGAATCAAAAATTACGGTAGAAGAGGGAGATAAGTGATGGAATTATCTTCACTAAATGACTTAGATTTTAATGAAAGTGGTGAGTGGCCAATAGCAATAAAAGCAATCGCAATTGCTTTGTTATGTATCTTGGTTTGGGCTGGAGGTTATTACTATATTATTAAAGATAAAGAAGTGGCACTAGCGGCAGCTGAAGCCAAAGAAACAACATTGAAACAAACCTACGATATTAAATATGCTAAAGCTGTAAATTTAGAGGCATATAAAGAGCAGATGAAAGAAATGAAGGTGGTCTTTGCCTCTATGTTGCAACAGTTGCCTCGTAAAAGTGAAGTTGCGGATTTGTTGGTTGATATTTCAAGCTCAGGGTTGGTAAATGGGTTAGAGTTTGAATTGTTTAAGCCGGAAGGTGAACACCCAATTGATTTTTACGCGGAATTACCAATTCAAATTACTGTGACCGGCACTTTTCATCAGTTTGGTGAATTTGTAAGTGCTGTTGCCGCATTACCTCGAATTGTAACAATGCATAATTTAACCTTATCGCCACTGGGTAAAGAATCTGAAAAGATGGCAATGCAGATTACAGCAAAAACATATCGTTATTTTGATGAGCAATAATAATACCTTTTGGGTATTATTTGCCCAGATATTAAGGAACAAGTAAGTTATGACAGATTTGAGTAAGCTACTAATATTATTTGTCACTTTAATTTTGAGTGGCTGTCAAAAAGATAAAGATGATTTGACCGCTTATATCGCTAATATACAGGCACAGCCACAGCCTGAGATTGAGCCGATGCCAGTGATGAAAACATATGAAAAGTTTGTATACTCGGCCGGAGAATTGCGCGATCCATTTGTTAAGACAGTTATAGACATACTGCCTGTCGAAGAAGAAATAATAGAAGAACTTATAGATAATGGCATTCATCCAGATCAAAGCCGCTTGAAAGAAGCGCTAGAGTTTTATGCTTTAAATGAGCTTCAATTAGTTGGAACACTACAACAAGAAAATATATGGGCCTTAGTTCGTGCACCAGAAGGCGTTATTCATCGCGTAAAAATCGGTGATTATATGGGTTTAGATGATGGGCAAATTTTAACGATTTCTGATGTGGAAGTGACTCTGAAAGAAATCGTGTCAGATGAGAGAGGTGGTTATGTTGAACGTGATTCATCCCTTTCTGTTGTTGACGTGAATTAGAGGCATATAGATAACGATGACTAGCGAAAATAGAATTATGACAAATAATACGGTGGGAAGCAGAATGTTGGTAATACATCAATTTAAAACGATGATGAAATGGCTATGTGTTAGCTCTATGGCCCTGACAACAGTAAATATTTTTGCTGCAGATCTACAGTCATTAGGGTATTCATCTTTGCCAGGAGAGAAGGTTCAACTGATGCTGACGTTCTCTGAACCGGTTGATAAACCAAATACTTTTTCGATTGATGATCCCGCTAGAGTCGTACTTGATTTTGCTGATGTCGCCAATAAATTAGATAGAAAAACTCAGCAAATCAATATTGGTGAAACGAATAGTGTGTCGATTATTGAGGCTGGCGAACGAACACGAATGGTTATTAATCTGGCCCAAAAAGTACCCTATACGATAGAACAAGAAGGCAATGTGATTCTTGTCACTGTTGATGGCGATGCTAAAAAGTCCATGATGACTTATGATGACGGGGCTCATAACGTCACAGAGATTGATTTTCGTCGCGGCGAAAAAGGTGAAGCACGATTAATGATTCATCTGGATGATGATAGTGCACCGGTTGACGTCCATCAAGAACGTGACACCATTGTGGTTGACTTGACGGGTGTATCCCTCCCAGAAAATTTACAACGTAGATTAGATGTGGTTGATTTTGGCACCCCAGTCCAAATCATTGATAGTGTCCAATCAGGTAAAAATACCAAGCTAACTTTAACAACATCTGGAAAATTTGAGCACTTAGCTTATCAATCAGAAGATGTGTTAGTAATTGAGGTGAAGCCACTTACTGATGACTTAATAGCAGAAGATCGTATCGATGAGTTTGGTTATCAAGGTGAGCAATTATCACTGAACTTCCAGAATATTGAAGTACGTGCTGTCTTACAGTTATTAGCTGACTTCACGGGATATAATTTAGTTACGAGTGATACTGTGCAAGGTAACTTAACCTTGAGATTGAAAAACGTACCTTGGGATCAAGCTTTAGATATCATTTTAAAGACAAAAGGCTTAGCTATGCGTCAAAATGGCAATATCTTGTTGATTGCCCCTGCCGCTGAAATTGCTGCAAGAGAGAAGCAAGAGTTAGCAGCAAAAAAACAACTGGTTGAACTAGAATCATTGTACTCAGAAATTATTGAAGTAAATTTTGCGAAAGCAACTGATTTATCTGCCTTGCTCCAGAGTGGACAAGAAGAAGGTTCAGGATCGGGAGTTACAGGATTCTTATCGGGTAGAGGCAGTGTTACTGTTGACGAGCGAACTAATTCATTATTATTACGTGACACTGCGGATCAGCTGGTTCAAATTCGTAAATTGATTACAAAATTAGACATTCCTATCCGACAAGTACTCATTGAGTCGCGTATTGTTATTGCAAATAATGACTTTACTAAAGAATTAGGTGTGAGATTTGGAACATCAGCATCCATAACAGGTAATCAGGCGAATTTTTCAAATATTGCTTCATCAGGTAGTCTTAATGGCACGACCCAAATACTAAATGGCGAAACATTGGAGCAAGCAGATCGTTTGAATGTGAATTTACCGGTAGCAAATGCTGCTGGAACATTTGCTCTAGCTTTAGCTAAACTTCCACTTGGTGCGATACTAGAACTAGAGTTATCAGCTATGCAGGAAGAAGGGCAAGGTGAAATTATTTCAAGCCCAAGAGTGATAACTTCAAACCAGAAGACAGCAACAATTGAGCAAGGTACAGAGATTCCTTATCAAGAAGCAAGCTCAAGTGGTGCGACTTCAGTTTCATTTAAAGAGGCAGTATTGAAACTGGAGGTAACACCGCAAATTACACCTGATGATCGTGTTGTGATGGACTTAGAAGTTAATAAAGATGAAGTTGGCGCGGTATTCCTCGGCGTACCAAGTATTGATACGCGTAGTGTAAAAACACAAGTATTAGTTGATAATGGTGAGACTGTGGTTCTTGGTGGTATTTATGAGCAAAGAAAAACAAAATCATCAAGACGTGTACCATTCTTTGGTGACTTACCTTATGTAGGGTTTCTATTTAAGACGAATACAAACGAAGATATAAAACGAGAACTACTGATATTTGTAACGCCTAAAATTATTAAAGATAGCCTTAAATTTTAGAAAGTAACAGATAATTACTCGATAAAAGCCGGCTTAAATAGACCGGCTTTTTTTGTCATATAAAAGATGAATGCAAGGATCAACACTTCGTGGTAAGTGGAAATATATTTTTAGTAGGTCCCATGGGAGCCGGTAAATCGACAGTTGGCAGGCAGCTGGCAAGAGCGTTGGGTCGTGATTTTTTTGATAGTGACAAAGAAATTGAGAAGCGTACTGGCGTGTCAATTTCTTGGATCTTTGAAATGGAAGGTGAAAGTGGTTTTCGTGCTCGCGAACAAAAGGTTATTGATGATTTATCGCAACTAAAAGAGATTGTTTTGGCAACAGGTGGAGGCGCTGTACTGTCAGATGACACTCGACGAGTGCTACGATCTCGCGGTCATGTTATATACCTATCAGCATCTCCAGATCAGTTGTTTCGACGAACAGCTAAAGATAAAAGTCGACCATTGCTACAAACCGATAATCCTAAACAACAAATTATAGACTTACTAACTGAGCGTGCACCGTTATATCAAAGTGTTGCAGATATCGAATTACGCACGGGAGAGCAATCAATTTCCCATGCAGTTTCTGAAGTCATTAAACAGTTAGAAAATGTAGGCCAATAAGATAATAATGATGAAAACATTACACGTCTCCCTAGCAGATCGCAGTTATCCTATTTATATAGGTAATGGCATATTATCTCAGACAGGATTATTAGAAAAACATATTAAAGGCTCTGAGGTACTGGTTGTAAGTAATACCACCGTAGCGCCTTTATATTTAAATAAAGTACTAGCGTCATTAACGCAATATCGCTGTGAATCAGTAATTTTGCCTGATGGAGAAGAGTATAAGAGTCTAGAGATACTTAATCAGATTTTTGATGCTCTATTACAGGGTAAATTTTCTCGTAAGGTGACATTAATTGCATTAGGTGGTGGTGTTATTGGTGATATGGCAGGCTTTGCTGCTGCGTCTTATCAGCGTGGCGTACCATTCATTCAAATCCCAACGACACTACTGTCACAGGTTGATTCATCCGTAGGTGGTAAAACAGCAGTAAACCATCCATTAGGTAAGAATATGATTGGTGCATTTTATCAGCCACAATGTGTACTTGCCGATACGTCGACTTTAAATACATTAGAAGATAGGCAATTATCTTCAGGCCTAGCTGAAGTAATCAAATATGGCTTGATAAACGACGCAGAATTTTTTGCATGGTTAGAAGACAATATGCCAGCATTGCTAGCAAGAGATAAAGGTGTGTTAGCAGAGGCGATTGAACGCTCATGCCAAGATAAAGCTGATATCGTTGCACAAGATGAGCTTGAGCAAGGGGTAAGAGCATTATTGAATCTAGGACATACCTTTGGCCATGCAATTGAAACTGGGATGGGCTACGGTAATTTTCTACATGGTGAGGGTGTGGCAGTTGGCATGTTAATGGCTGCCGACTTATCCCATCGGATGGGATGGATATCTGAAGTTGAGCTTGAGAAAATCAAACAGATACTCATCGCTGCACGCTTACCTGTGACAGTACCTACTGGCATGACAACGGAACAGTTTATGTCATTAATGTCGGTGGATAAAAAAGTACAAGATGGGAAGATCCGACTGGTATTGTTAAAGAATATTGGTCAGGCTGTTATCAGTGATGATTACTCCAAAGTTTGTTTAGCTGAAACTTTGGCTTATTTTCAAAACTAATGTGACCTGTATATGAGTAGTATCAATAACTCTGCAGCAGAACCTAGTTATCTTACACGCTTAGCTTTGAGCTCTGCGCCATTTAATAATGCGATTAATGCCGAAGGATTTTATCATGGCGAACAAATAGAACAGCGATTAAACTTACTGTTCCATTTATTACGTGCCAGCGATAAAGTGCCATGTGTCGTAGCGGTTGAGGGTGGTGGGAAAAGCAGCTTATTGACTCAGTTACAACATGATGCGGGTGATGAACTAAGAGTGTGTCGTATTGATGCAGAAGCTTCACTGACGGCAACAAAATTCATGGAGTCTTGCCTTCGGGCTTTTGGCGTTGATGAGACTGAGATAGCTCAGACTACTGATTATGAATCAGTATTAAGAAATAGGTTACAGCGATTACTTAATCTCAATATTAGGTCTGTGGTACTGGTTGATGATATCGATCATATGGAAGCTGATGTTGTAACAGCTATTTTTGATTGTCTTTCATGGCAAGAAGAAGACAATTTTCTATTACACGCTGTATTGACCGCGAGCAAGGCGATGCCTGAATGGGAAAAATTGCATGGCCGTTCGCAGCGTGTTGAATTACCAAACTTAACGGAACAAGAACTACCTTTATATTTGATGCATCGACTAGTCGCTGTAGCTTATCTTGGTGAGATACCATTTAGCGAAAAAGACTTAAAGAATATTTATCGACAATCCGAAGGTTGTCCCGCTAAGGTAAATGAATTGGCACATCAGAAGTTGCTAAGAAGATCAGCTAAGCAACTCAGCCTCCCTTTTAATTTTCCCAAAATACAAAGCTTATTAAAATGGCTGACTTTAGGGTTATTAATCACTTCATTGATATTGCTATTAGTTTTTCAGCAACAGATCAACGCACTCTTTTCAGGGATCGAAAAAGAACCTGTTAAGCAGGAAGAAGAATTTTCTTATAATGAAGCAGATGAACAGTTAACAACAGTTATTGTGGGTGAAGATAAAGTAACTAGTATAGAGCAAGCAGGTCGCGAAGAGCTTACTTCATTAGTCGCCACATTAGCTGAGCAGGGGAAAGAAGAGCCTGAACCTCAAATAGAAGCCATGGAAGCGGTGGAAAAGAACACTGTAATAGACTTAGTAGAAGTAGAAGCACAATTAATAACAACACTGGCCTCCTCAGTGCATCAGGAAGACTGGATCAAGCAACAGCAAGGCACTGACTATACCTTTCAGCTGATGGGCTCATGGGAGCATGCTGAGGTGATTGAGTTTATAGATAAGTATGCCCTATCTGATGATACAGCAGAGTTTCAGAGTATGAGAAACGGGCGGGTTTGGTATGCACTTATTTATGGTGTTTATCCTGATAAGAAAACAGCATTAAAAGCCAGTCAAAAATGGCCTACTCCTTTAAATACATTGCCATCATGGTTGCGACGTTTTGACAGTGTGCAGAAACAAATTAAAAATAAGGCTCAAGTTCAGTAATGAGTGCTCTAGCCGTTGTTGTTGGATTAGCAAATACAGCGCGGTAGACATCTAAGCTATTTATTTGTGCCCGTGAAAAGATACCTTTCTTTTCTAATAATGATAAACCTTGCAAATCACTAGGCTCAAAACAAACAATGCCTGTTGGCGAGTGCCAAACAGTCCAGCCTGTTTTATCCTTCAGTATTTGAGCAAATAACTCGGCCTGTCTTAAACGTTGCTTTATATGATTAATTATTTCATCTTGGTTTACTTGAAGGCAAAACCAGAGCGGTAAAAATAACTCTCCACCATAGGAGCCAGCGATAGTTTTCTTCGGTGTTAAAGTTAAGTAATCTACGTCCAAATCGGTAAAAGGCTCTAGCTTATGCTGATAAACTAATATACTACATGGTTTAGCTTGACCTAAGGATTTATGAGGATCGAAGCATAATGAGTCAGCGTGTTCAATACCAGATAAATAAGGCTGGTTTTCAAGTAATGCTAATGCGCCACCCCAAGCTGCATCAATATGACACCAGCTATTTACAGAATGTGCTATATCGATACACTCACTGAGTGAATCAATTGCACCACAAGAGGACGTGCCGGCAGTAGCTACTATTGCTAGCGGCCGATCTTTTTGACAAGCTGCTTTCAACTCAGTGATTTGTACTCGACCTTGTTGATCTGTTGCAATAGGACGAAATTCAAGCCCTAATATACGACAGGATTTGGCAACGGAATAATGCGCTGAAGAGGAACCATAAACAATATTAGAAGAGGTCTTTCTGTGTTCTCTTGCTTGCCACAGGGCTTCTAAATTACCGTAGCTGCTCCCATGGGTAAAATGGCCATTTTTCTGCTTAAATAAAAGACAAAACCAACTGATTAATTGTGCTTCAATTTCTGCTAAGCGTGGGTATAAATTAGCAGATAATAAGTTACCATTATGTAAACCTGCAATCAGTTGGCCTATTAGTGCTGATTGACTGACCGTTGGTGTCATATGAGCAGCCCATGTAGGCTGACTATGTAAATTTGCTTCTGATAAAAGTAAGGAAATTAATTCAAAGGTATTAGAGTCTTGCTTTTTATTTAATTGATCTAACATCTGTTCCAAAGTATGGATAAGTTGATTCATTACGTCGATAACTTCAAGTTATTATCTGAAATTTTTTCAGCCAGAAGATGATGGTGCTGATCCTGGATAATTTTCGTTATGATAGGCTGTTGCGAAAATAAGTGAGAGAAGCCAGCATCAATGATGCCATCTTCGCTTAAATTTTTTATTGATCGCGACGAAGAATTAATACGCTTTATTAATAGTAACTGTCGAGCAGAAATGCTGTTTGCGAGCCATAAAGCCAGACTATCAGAACTGATACTCCAACATTGCTTAATATCTGTTTCACCAAGTAGTGAGTCTTCTGGTAGCCAAACAGATAAACCTGATAAATTATTGTTATCTATTGAAAATGTGGTACATTGAGCTTCTAATGACATCAGTAACAGGCCAAACTGTTTCATAGCAACTATGGCCATATGATGGGCTGCCTTATCATCAAAATTATGCAGTTTTTGTGCATCACGAACAAGATCAGCAAATGGACCGCCGCCCGGCACAATGACAATGGCTTGCTGGCTAGAATAACTGACAAGGGCTTTGAGCCAGAGTGTAAGTTCAGGCGTGTTGTAAAGACTACCTCCCAGTTTAATAACAATGGGTGGCATTATCTAAGCTGGTCGACCAGTTTAAGCATCGCTGATGCTTTATCGTGTACTTCTTGATATTCTGCATTACAGTCTGAATCTGCAACAATGCCGCCACCCGCCCAGAACCTAAGACGATTATCGCTATAAACAAGGGTGCGAATAGTTATATTGCTATCCATTTTGCCATCAAAACCAATATAGGCAATGCTGCCACAATAAAGGCCACGGTGGTTGGGTTCTAATTCTTCAATTATTTCCATTGCACGCAATTTAGGTGCTCCAGTAATAGAACCACCGGGAAAACAGGCGCGAAGTAAGGAGCTTGCATTTTGGTTGTCAGATAAGGTCCCTGTTACGGTACTTACTAAGTGATGAACGGTTGCAAATGATTCAAGTGCGAAAGGTTTGGGCACTTGAATTGAGCCAGGGATGCAGGCCTTGCCAAGATCATTACGTAATAGATCAACAATCATTAGATTCTCAGCACGATCTTTAATGCTTGCTTGTAATTCTTCGGCAAGCTGCTGATCATGTTCAGCATCATCTAAATCACGTGGGCGAGTACCTTTGATAGGCTTCGTTTCTACTTGGTTTTGATCAACTTTAAGTAAGCGCTCTGGTGACGAGCTCAGCACGCTGACATGGGGGGTTGAAAAGTAACATGAGAATGGTGCAGCATTTTGCTTACGTAATAATGAATAAGCGGCCCAAGGATCGCCTTCGGCAGTTACTTCAAACCGTTTAGCTAGGTTAACCTGATAACAATCACCTTCGCGGATATAGCTTTTTATTTTATTAAAAGCTGTTTGGTAACTGCCTCGATCTAAATTGCTTTTTAATGTGCTGGTGACAGTAAAGTCTACTCTTGCTGTCGGAGCTCTACATGTTTTTAGCTGTTCAACAAGATCATGCCATATAGTCTGAGTCTCCGAGGTTAAGCCATAACTGGCTAACCAACATTTTTGTTGGTGATGGTCGGAGATAATCGCCCAATCATAAATACCAATGACCATATCTGGAATATGCTCTGCATCAACGCCAATATATGGAATAGATTCGATTCTACGACCTAAATCATAGCCGAAATAGCCTAGTGCACCACCACAAAAAGGTAGACTAGAAGGCTGATCAATCGCAAATTTATCAAGAATAGACTGCAGCAGTAAAAAAGGGTCATCGCTAGAGAGTTCTGAACTATCATTTTGGGTAATTAAGGTATTATCGCCAACTGTTGTGAGCGTGATAAAAGGATCAGCGGCCTGAATGTCATAGCGTCCATCACAATGCGATGTTAGTCCGCTATCTAGAAATATCGGCCAGTCCTTATCTCGAATACTCTCAAAATAAATAGCACTATCTGTGAAGTAGGGGAGCTCGGTGCATAATGGTGGTAAGTTAATTTGACTCATGGTGTCTATTTTACGGTAAGTTGCGATGCGCTAGAAGGGCAACAGCAACTGCAGGGGCATGATCTGAGGTATGTGTGTGTGTTGCAGCAATGGTTTCTGCAAAGTCACTATAAGGGCGATTAAGACGCTGAGCGCAGCATTTTGCAATAAAGCGGCCGATACCAGCGCCAATAATAGGAGCACTTATTGATAACTCCGTTTTAGAAGAGCTAACTTGAAGGATTGCCTGTGTAATTTGGTGAATTTGTTGTTCTGCAAACCATTGGGCTAGCTGCTTCCACTGATCAAGTGTTGCCATATTAAAGTCAGAACCCAGTAAGCGGGCGATACGACTTGCACAAAACTGATTCTGCCATGGTTGACCATCGGCGCTAGCATCTTGGATAGAGGCAGGCTCTAATAAATCTAGTAAACACCAAATATCAGCTGTTGTCGCGAATACCTCAGCTGCTAGACTCGTTAATACGCCGTTAAAGGGGGCGGACTGACTGATAGCCATTAAGGGCGTTCTAATCGCGCCGGTGTAGAGTAATTCACGACTGGTTTGCCGTTGGAAGTCATCAACGCCATCTGGTTGAGCATCACCACTGTAAAATGGAATGATATCGCAAGTTGTACTACCGATATCAATAAGCAGACCTTCAGGCTGATGTTGAGCGACTAAGCTAGCACTTGCTTGCCAGTTACGAGATGCCACATATTGCCATTGTGAAGATGCTTGTTGTGGAGATAACCAGCCTAATTTAGCGGCATATACCAAGGTCTGATCAGTTGATATATAGTTGGCTAAGCATGACAAAATTCCTGCGACACCCTGTTGTCTATTGGCAAATATATCCACTAGCTCACCTGTCATGGTTATAGCATGGCGATCTTGCTGATTATTCAGTTGTAAGAAAATAGACTCAATAGCCTGTTCGAGTTTATCAATGCCTTGCCAGAGTGGGCAGGCCACCTGTACGACATTAATTAGTTCGCCATCAGAATTACAACGTGCCACTTTAATATGAGCACCACCAATGTCCCAACCACTAATAAAAGGGGGAGAGGCAGTCATAATAAAACCTCTACAGATTGGCGGTGAGAAATAATGGGAAGAGTATTGGTATTCATCATGGTTAATAATAACTGAGCAGGATTAGTTTGCAATGATTCATGTAAACCAATATAGGATGTAGTGAGTCGCGGATTAATATCTACCACCATCACATCACTGTCTGTTATGACAACATCAATACCAATAAAGCCCCACAAGCCATTTACTGCTTGGTGAACTTTCTGGGCAAGCAGGGTTGCTTGCTCAATAGTGAGTTCAGAGATATCAACGCTATTAACCGTGCAACCGGAAAAACTAAGTGTTCCTTGTTTTTCACTTACATGCTGATGGTTTATTGATAGTACGCTCGCACCTAGTTCAGAACATAGCAATGAAAAACTAATTGATGTGCCGACAAAATAGGGTTGAATGATCATTTGGTCTAAATGATTACCTTGTTTTGTTAGCCAAAAAGACAGTGCAGATTGATTAGGAAAAAATAATGTGTCTACACAGCCCGCACCATCACGCGGTTTAACAATATAGCCATTAGGAGATGTAAATTTTAGTAGTGGCCATTCACTTGCTATTATACTTAGCGGTGTGGATATCGAATGAGCTTGTAGTACTTGATAGCATTGGTATTTATCAGCGCTTATTGCTATCGCATTCGATTGACTGCCTAGTGATTTTCCCTTTTCAGTAAGGATAGAATGTTGTATCTCGAATAAGATTCCATCTGTTTCTGGTGCAATAGGTAAAATAAAGTCGGCTTGTTGTTTGGTAGTGTTATAAGCTTTTTGAAAAGCATGCTCGCTATCAATATGCAGGGTTTTTAATGCTGGGTTAGTAATAGTCATGTTACTAAGGCGACCATCGCGTAAAATAATAATTTCAATATCAGCGATTTGAAGAAAATCTTCTACAATGGCGTGTAGCATCATATTGCCTTCTCGTTCAAGACTTGCTGGTAATGCTGTGTTTATAAGCGCACCACTGGTGATGTGCTCGTAAATAAATAATTTCATTAAATGCTATCAAATGATACCTGAGGAGTAGGGTGGAAATTATACCTGTCATCGATGTAATGGGGGGAAAGGTTGTTCATGCTAGTCGAGGTAATAGAGAGCGTTACCCACTGCTTCAGTCATGTTTAACGGAGAGCTGTGAGCCTATCGATATTATTAAAGATATATTGGCTTTTTATTCTTTTCCAATCATATATATTGCTGACCTTGACGCTATTATTGATGGAGAATTTGATGAGCAGCGCTATCATGAGATTTCCTCCGTTTTTCCAAACATTGAATTTTGGTTAGATGCAGGAATTAAAACTCAAACTGAATGGCGGAAAGTTAATCAGTATTTTAATGTTCACCCTGTTATTGGCAGTGAAACTTTATTCGAACCCTTATGGTTGAAAGAACCATTGGTTAGTGAAAAGAGTATTTTATCGCTGGATTTTCAGAAAGGTCATTTTTTAGGTAATAAAGCACTATTGTCTGATCCGGGTTTTTGGCCAAAATCTATTATAGTTATGAATCTGGACTGTATTGGCAGTCAATCAGGTCCTGATTTCAATCTATTAATGCAGATACAGTCACAAACCGAGAATGAGGTTATTGCATCTGGAGGAGTGAGGGGGCCGAGTGATTTATTGTCTTTAAAAGAAAAGGGGATAAAACAAGTATTAGTGGCAAGCGTCTTACATGATGGACGTTTGACGAAAGAAGATATTTTTATGCTATCAGGGTCGTAAAAACAAAAGCGCCGTTTTCCCCTGTCTCTTATACACATCTGACGCTGCCGACGATCTACTCTGTGTAG
>CAJXPP010000009.1 GCA_913058195.1 uncultured Gammaproteobacteria bacterium
TACGAGATCATGCCTAGTCTCGTGGGCTCGGAGATGTGTATAAGAGACAGAAAGTGGTCACCATGGTGGTTGGTTTATCGGAGGTGTATATTCCAAATTTAAGATGTATTTCAGCCAAAGCTTGCTTAGAAGTAAAAAGAAATATGAAAACTAATAATTTTCTGTATATATTCATGATGTTATCTCAATAGTCAGTTTAATAAATCAACCACTTTTTCACCTAAGTGTTGGAGAGAAAATGGTTTTGTTATATAACTGTCAGCATCAAGTTCGAAGACGTCTTCGATATCGCCAATATTCTTACGGCCAGACAGCATCAGAACAGGAATATTTTTAGTTTTATCATTTGATTTTAAACGTATTAATATATCTGGACCATTAATGTCAGGAAGCATCCAATCAAGGATGATGAGATCGGGCTTAATCTGAATGGCTTGTTCGATGCCGGTTATGCCATTCAAAGCTTGAACGACTGTAATATTTTCCTGTTTATGTTCTAAGTGAAAACAAACTTGGCGCTGCAAACTGGCATCGTCATCAATGACAAGTACTTTTTTTTGACTGGATAAAAAATTAAACAGCATTCAGTTTCCTTCATTACAAAAGTCCTACTGGTACTGTAATAGGTTCCTATGTATTTGTACAAAGGATTTTTTGTTCAAAGTTATTTTTATTAAGTCTCACATTTCAGTCTATGAATTTACGTTTGCATTGGCTCTAGTAATATAAGCGTTACATCATCTTTAGCTTGATAAGATGTAAGTTGATCGAAACGTTCCATTACGATCGAAAGTGAAACATCAATATTTTCTTCTAATGTCGATGAGAGAAGACTGCATAACTCTTGTTCTAGATTGTTTCGACTTTTCCTATCAGAGGCAGACTCAAATAAACCATCAGTATAAAGTGCTATTCGTTCCCCCTGTTTTATCGTTATATCAAGATCATGATAGCGAGTATTAGATACTAAGCCTGGCAAGATACCTCCGACATCAAGATATTTTATGCCTGATTTAGTTATATGCATGGGAGTAGGGTGCCCAGCACTGGCAATAGTTAATCTGCCCAGCCTTGACAGCCTGGCTACGCAACAGGTTAATAGTACTTTAGAGAGCAGTTTTTCCTGCAATGCATTTTCTGATAGCGATTCAAGCAGACTTTCTGGTGTAAAGTCCTGCTGACTAGAATGTAAAAGACCGTGTAAATACCCAGCATAAGCATAAGAAAAAAACTTTGCACTATCGTCATGGCCCATAATGTCACTCAGCATCAACACTGTATCCTCACTCTTGCTATGATGCAGTAAGAAATCTCCACCGCCACATCCAGTATTTCTTGACGCAACGGCTAATTTCCAATCCTGCGATAAAATAGGTAAGTTTGGTTTTAACACTGATGAAATACGTTTATCAATTCTATCTGTCATTTGCTGATGAACTTGTCGTGTTCGCTGTATAACGCGGTTAATACATTGGATTAACCGTGCTTTACTAATTGGTTTATTTAGATAATCATCGATTCCCAGCTCAACAGCCTGTTTTAGCATACGAGGGTTATCATTTGAGGTTAAGAATACAAAGGGAATTAAAGATTGATTTCGTTGTTGAGTCAGTGACTCTCTTAAAACGATCCCATCCATCAATGGCATATTGATATCTGAAATGATAAGGGCAATGTCATGATGCTTTAGTATTTCTAGTGCATCTAAACCATCTTCGGCTAGTTTAACGTTAAAGTCTTTAGCCAAATAAGAGCTATATAACCGTCGAAGACTAGCATCGTCTTCGACAATAAGAACGGTTGGTTTATCTTTACTGTCTGGTCTTAACCAGCTTAATGTCAGGTTGTTTTTGTTGTTATCTGATCGGTAACTCATCTGTTCGCACAAGGCGTGCAGTAATGGAATCCCTCGATCACCTTCATTGGTGGTCATTGTCTCAATGTTTATAGCAGAGTTATTGTGTGGATTCCAAGAAGTACCAGTATCAAAAATCTCTAAATACCAACGCTTATTATCTTGACTAAAACGGATTGCTAACGAATGTGTATTGTTATGTTGTACTAGGTTAGTTAATGTTTCAGACAAGCAAATTAAAATATGTTGTTGCGTTTTTTCACTATAGACGCAATAACTGAGTATGGATTCAAGTGAATGACGTAACGTTCGGACATGTGCCAGTGTTGCCGGTGAATCAGATTCAAAAAGTAGTCGTTTCATTATTACTTACACCTCCAGATCTAGAAAATTATTTTTACTGATCCATGACTCTAAATGATTTGCTAACCAGTTAAAATGAGGTCTCAAACGTTTTGTTTCTCTAATTAATTCATTTTTTAAGCTTGGATTATCACGATCATTAAGTACACAGCCAATGATATGTGCAGATGCACTATTGAGCTTGTCTATTGCACTCACAATCATCGATTCTGTCGTACTACCTGCAAGTACAATAACCAAACAGCCATCACAGGCTGCTGCAACACGTTCTGGTGTAATATTATTGGCATTGACTCTGTTGAAAGGTGATGTATCAATAATGACTCTATCAAATGATTTTTTCCATTCTTGAATACACTGTTCGAGTACACCATGTTGTCGAAGTTTCATTATGGCGGCCCGTTGTGTCGGGGCTGAAATGCCCGTAACTACAATGGAGGTGTTTTCTAAATAAACTAACTCTGGCTGCTTGAATAAAGTAGGTTCTGAAGTTACATCACCTAAGTTAAGGGCAGACTTAATACTGGGGTGATAGATATTGAGATCGACGAGTAAGGTTGAATGACCAGCCAACAGGCTTCGTTGGGCAAGCGCCAAGGATATTGAAGAAACTCCTTCACCTGAATTTGCAGAGGTGATGGCTACACTACGAATATCTTTGTCTGATAGTTGTGAGTGGATACGATCAATTTCTACACTGGTTTCTTGTATATGCATTATAGGATTCCTAATAACGATCCCAAGGAAATCATTTCAAAGACATCGCGAAGTCCGGCTCGGAATTTAGCTAAACTACTATCACTCTTGTTGGGAATGAAAATAGTATCTCCGTTACGAATAACAGGTAGCATGTTAAATTTTGCAGTACGACTGAACTCAGACAAGTCAAATGTTCGAGCCTGATCGATACAGCAAGAGGTATTAACAACGACAATTTTTTCGACTAAGGCAACGTTACTTGGGCCGCCTGCTTCTGCTAATAGATCTAAGATAGTCATAGAGTCATCAAAACTATAACGACCAGGTTTATTTATGGCACCTAAAACACGCACAGTTGTTTCTTTAGGTTGATCCAACCAAGAGCGGTTTTTCTCTGGAATATAGATGGTATCGCCCATCTTTACATCAGGTATAAGCTGTTCATCACCGGTTTCAAAATAGAGTGCTAGGTTTAATTTACTGACTTTGGCATAGTCTCCGTTACGATGAGTAACACGAATATTATGGAGATCGGCATTCATATTAGGTCCATCAGCAGCCGATAAAATATCTAAAAAACTCATTTCATCTGTAAACATATATCGACCGGGTGATCCCACTTGACCAAAGATATAAATCGATTTTTCAGATGATTGTCTTACCCACTGTGACTTATTGTCATTAGGGTCATGCGGCAGATCGTGTACACGTATGGTTGAACCTGCACGAATAAGAGGAAGATCATTATCACTGCCGCCGGTTTTTATAAATTTATCTAAGTTGAAATTGTAGGTGTTATTTTTGCCTGAAGAATTTGGCGTAACGACCTCTATATTTCGGGTATCAGCGCGTGATGTGGGGCCGCCAACATGCGCTAATAAATCGAGTAATGACATCTCATCAGACCATTCAACACGACTAGGACGATGCACTTCACCCAATACCCGTACAGCTCGATTGGGTGTGACTTTTAGCCAAGACTTCTCATTCATATCTGTTTTTTCAGGCACAAAGATCGCATGACCAGGGTCAATAACGGGTGGCCGAGCAAGCGTTGTACCTTCAGTATAGCCCGCTAGATCAAAAGGAACGACATTGCCATTTGCCTTGATAATACGAATTTGACGAGTTTCGGCATAACGCGTTGGTCCCCCCGAATTTGCCAAAATATCCATAAATGTAGCATCACTTTGACTTTGATAAGCACCGGGCTTAGCGACTTCCCCCATCACGTAAACCATATTGGCACCCGTTTTCACTTCCTCTTCTTGATGAGGTACAAATATGGTACTGCCGACTTCAATATTGGGTAGTAGTGCTTCATCACCTGAATCTAAATATTGTTTTAAGTTAAATAAGGTAGGGACACCTTGAGTAATAACACGTATTTGTTCAACACCGGCATAGCGGGTGACACCACCTGCACGCATAAGCAAGTCAACCAAACTCATCGATGATTTAAATGAAAAGCTACCAGGGCTATTTACTTCACCGAAGACTTTAATGGCTTTTCGTCCTTCAGCAGCATCACCAGAATTAGCCACTTTTGAGGGATCAAAATCGACTTCTACATTACCGATCATTGGTGATGCTGGCACAAAAATTTTATCTAATGACTGAAGTGGCGGAAGTAAAGAACTCTTACCACTATCCAGATAATGTTTATAGTTGAATACAGTAATAGCCTGATTGCTTTTCAATTGCATTTTATTTAATTGAGCACCTGCACGCAGACCACCTGCAGCATGCAAAGCCATCTGAACAGACGCATTAGCAGGTAGAATAAACTCGCCAGGCTCTTTGACATAACCTTGAACAGAAATAAGTAATTGTTTCTTCGAGACATAAATATCTATATCAGTTAAGTCACGAAAAGCCATACTTAGTTTTTCGGTAACATGATTATCCATTTCATCTTCTGATAAACCTGCTACAGAGACTGCGCCCACTTCAGGTAGCATTATTCTACCCAAGCGATTAACTTCAAAAGGGGCTTCAAGTGATGATTCTCCAGACAGTGATATCTGAATTAAATCACCAACCTGAACTTGGTAATTAGCTGAAAAACTATTACTAAATACACATATAAATATCAGAAAAATAAGGGTGTTAATGTTTTTTAATAACATGGTATTACTCTCCTGTCTCTGTCTCGGAGGCGTATAGCTCAACAAGTTCAATGGTAACCCTACGTTTAGTATTTATTTCAGCCGTTACATGCTGTTCAAAGATAGGATTGTCATTATCAATAGCCGTTATATGAATGTGTTTGGGATTAATACCAAATACTTGTAAATAACGTTGGATCATTTGAGTTCTAGCAAGAGATAAGGCGTGTTGCTCATTACCGTCAACACTATCAACATGACCTGTAATATGGATAGCGAGACCAGAGAGATCTCGCAGTAAAAAGCTTGCTTCAGCCAATTGACCGGTATAGTGTTGCGTCAGCACATCTGAGTTATCTTCAAATTGCTGACCATTGTTTAATAGATCAGCAATTGCCTGGATATCTTTTTCTAAAACCAATAAATTATCATCAGAAGGCGGTGTGCAGGCTTTTTCTTTAGTTACATAATCCAGCTGCTGTTCTAAGCGAGTTAATAAATTTCGCTGAATAATTAAATCATTAGCCGCATCCAGCTCAAGATCACCATTAAGCTCACGAATAATACGGTTCTGGCGCTGTTGTGCCTGAACCACGGTCGCGGGGAAGCAGTATCTTGCACCTTCCAAGATCATGATGTCTAAGTGTTGTTTAACCAATTCAAATTCGAAAAACAGGCCTTGTTCAGGTGTAATACTTTGTATAGATTCATCTGCACTGATTGTGGTGGCCGTATGTTCAGCAACGCCACCGCTACCCAGTGCAGGCCAAGTAACACATGCAGAAAGGTTCAAGCTGGCGGCTACCATAAATACTGTCATTAATTTAGTCATAAAATATGTCCTTTTATTAATGAATGCTTATTTAAATTTAACCGGAATAACACTGCTTACTCGCAGCAGATCTATAAGCTCTTTAGGCTGGCCATTAACATTACTTATTTCTAATGAACCACCGGAGGATTTAAGTCGCTTGAATAAAAATACGATAACGCCAACACCTGACGAATCAAGGAAGGTGACATTATCAATATCTAGAGAGATATGTTGTACGATGTCTGAGTTAAGTAAATTTTCAAGATCGTTGGAGATTTGGCTACAGCCATAAGCATCCATTTCACCACTTACTTTAATATTAATGGCATTATCTTCAGTATTAAGACATTCGATATTCATCATGTTCTCCAAGCTATTTAGAAAGACTTAACTGTCTTATAGCATGGGTCGTGCCAAGATATATATGTGATATATATCAGCACCTTATATTATTTTCTGGAAATAACTATACGTCTATTCAGATATTATTTTGCAGTTTGCAAATTAATTTGCAAAACAGAAATAGCTTATGAGAATACACTTGAGCCGCTGTTAATAGATATCCGATATGTATTTACTGCCCTCTACCCATGACCACTACCGCAATGGTGCGTAGGATGATACTTATATCCATTAGTAACCACGTTGAAGGTTTAGAGAGGGCCAATGAATAACAATGGTCATAGCAGACCTTATTACGAACATCTTCTATACTGGTGTCATAACCTTGATTAACTTGTGCTAATCCAGTGATCCCTGGAGAAACACCATAGGTTCGTTCAGTAAAAAATGGAATGGCCATTTCAAGCTTTTGGTAAAAACCAGGTCGCTCTGGTCTAGGGCCAATTAATGACATTTCTCCTTTAATAACATTAATAAATTGTGGCAATTCGTCGAGCCTAGTCTTACGTAAAAAACGACCGACACTCGTTATACGAGAATCATGTTTTTTAGCCCATACTGCCCCTGTTTCAGATTCGGCATCAGTGACCATCGTACGAAACTTGATCATTTCAAATAATTGAACATGATCAGGAAATGATCGGCCAACACGTAGCTGTTTATAGAAAATAGGCCCCACAGAATTCAATTTTATTGCAATGGCAATAAATGGTAATACTGGCAGGCATAACACTAAGGCAACACTTGCAAAAACAATATCAAATATTCGTTTTGTACGATTAGTTAAATGATCAATTTCAAAATTAGTTTTCATGATGATTCTCCTTAAATTTACTTTCTGAGCCGATAGGTTTCCACGGCGTTTGATTATCATTAAATAGGTAGGTTAAAGATCCCAGCATTCCTGCTATATGACCACTTACTAAGTAAGCCAAAATATTAAGTAATTTATTATTGGCCTTTAGCACTAATTGTATTAAAGCAAATAAGTAGAGCAAGATTTGGAGCAGCGCTAATACAAAAAACACAGAGGAAGAGGGGGCAAGCGAGACCGAACCAATTAAAGCAATCAACATTAAAAATGGCATCGCTACGCGTAAGGCTTTGCCTGATGCAAAAGTAAATGCAATACCTTTATAGTGTGGATGAAGCATTCTTTTTAAACGTAATACTTGTTGCATATTACCTGCAGCAATACGCACTCTTCGCTGCCAATCCATTGCATTATCAGCATGTTCAAGCTCTAACGATACAATGCGATTGTCTTGTTTGGCGATATAACCATTAGCCACTATTTGCATAGGTAAAATAAAATCATCGTTAATGGTGTCATTAGCGAGTGGCTGAAATAAACGTCGTCTAAATAGATAGAAGGCACCATGCGCACCAAGAGTTGACCCAAATGATGATTCAGCTAATTTAATCTTACTTTGATACTTCCAGTAACTTGCTTCTCCGACTGAGCCAGGTTCAAGTAAGCAATAATGACTGTTGAGCACGCCCAATCGCTTGCTAGTGAACTGGGCGGCAGCTACCAGTAATGCATCCAATGATATAAGTGCTGAGACATCACTTAACGCGACCAACTCAGAGTCAACAGTATTGATGACATCATTTAATACTGCCACTTTTCCTCGGTTCTTTTTAAAATCACGGATCTCTAAACTTAAACTCAAACATGATTTTTCTTGGGCAACCTGTTTTGCCAATAATAGAGTATTGTCCGTACAGCCATCACAAGCCAAAATAACGTTGAGTTTATCTGATGGGTAGTCTAAAGCAGCACAGTTACGAAGCTTATCTGCAATCCATTGCTGTTCATTATAGGCAGGAATGATCAAGGTAATAGTGGGTAATTCTTTATCGGACATACCACTAGAATATTGCCTAGGTTTTACTGCTATATCATCAATAGGCTTAGCGTGCTGTGCCCATTTTAAGAGTAAAGGATAGCCTATATGGTGATAGATAATTAACAACACAGAGAGGATGATTATGCAGGTAGATACTATTTCAATCATTTTATACTCCTAGCTGTCTAAGGGCTGCATAACGATCAGCCATCAAACGCACATCCCCATGACTAAGGATAAAATTTCTTGGGCTGGTGAGATAATGCTTATTAAGCATCTTTAATAAGGACTTTGCCATTAATATGGCATTATTTGCTGGCACATACTCACTACATTCAAGGCATAGCGTTTCACGCGATCCACCAACATCACTCACTAAACTCGGGATCCCACAAGATTGTGCCTCTAAGGGAGAGAGTGGGAAACCTTCATTGAGTGAGGGCAGGCAAAAGATATCCAAAGACTGATAAAAGGTGGGCATATTATCAATGCGGCCGAGAAAATGTACACGGTCATTTAACTCAAGCTGAGTAACTTGCTGATGTAAACGTGATTCCATTGTGCCACCACCAGCAAGGACTAAATGTACGGCATTGGGAAGATTATGCAGTGCATTGATCAGTATATGTTGGCCTTTTACATGCTCTAAACGTCCGCTACAACCAATTAATTTTACCTGTGTTGGTAAGTTAAGTTCCTCGCGTGCTTTGGTTTTATTACCGGGGATAAACCGACCGGTATCTATACCGTTGGGTATGATTATTACTGCTTCAGTATTAAGTTGTCGACGAATAGTATCAGCGACAGTTTGTGCATCTGCCACTAATATAGGTTGAATGACTTTTAATAAGGTTTTTTGTAGCGTGCAGCGACGTGGATCATTCAAATGCCACGCGTCATGCTCGGTATGAATACGACACTTTATCCCAACCAATTTCGCAGCTAAACCACCGTAGAGTAATGGACCAATATGATGTGTATGCACAACATCAGCATTTAATTTCTTTAATAAAAGAAACAACTTAACGATTAATGATGAACTGATCCCATGTGGTTTATTAAGGAATATAATATTTTCAGCGTAGCTTTTTAAGCGTGGCCATTCTTTTATGGAATCCTCTTTATTCCCTTCTAAGCTAATAATGAAAGTACGTTCATTTTCCTCGCTGAAACTAATCAAATCTAACGCCATCGTTTCAATGCCACCTGGTTTTAAGTGTTGAACTACGTGGATTACTGTTGACATAACACATTCTCCTCAGACATTAATATAGCGGGAATACGGCTAATTACATCTACGTTTGTTAATGCCTGAAGTTGATCACATCGACGTAAGCTGGTGTCGGTGATTTCAAGCATAAGGGCAAAACCACTGCCTAAAAATAAGCCACCTATTAATCCGGCAATTATAAAAAGATAAATAGGTGGATTAGAGGGGTTAACAGGGGTATAGGGCATATCAATAATTTTGACGCGATTTTCTTGTTCAAAAATACTTAATGATCCAGTAACACGTGCCATTTCGTGACGCTGTAATAAGTCTTTATAAAGCTCACGTTTTACTTCAAGATCTCGTTCCAATTTATTCAATTCACGTTCATGATTACCAAAGTCTTTAGTTTGTTGCTTTAGCTCTTCAATCATGACTTTTAGGCTCATAATTTCTGCTTTAAGAGATTCAACCTTGCTTTGTGCTAATTGTAAATTTGTTAGCTGTGAGATAAGTAATGGTTGCACTTCATTATCTTGGTTTACTGAAGTGCTGGTCGCTATATCCCATAATTGATCAGTATTAATAAGGTGTTTTGTACTATCAAAAGTATGTTGACGTTCATTTTCTAAACGACGAAGCTCTCGCATAGCACCTTGTATTTTGCTGTGACTATCCGTATAGCGAGTTTTCCACAATGCCAAATCACCACGAATTTTAATGATCTGCTCTTCAATTTTTCCAACAATAGGATTGGTTTTAGACAGTTGATTATCTAAACTGCCAAGGCTTTTTGTGGCGCCGGCTAATTCAGCCTGTCGTTCAGAAAGGCGCTGCTTTAATTGAGCACGTCGAGTGATATTGGCAAGATGTAATTCTGGTAACTCGTCACTGTGTTTATCTTTAAACTCGGCAAGTGATAATTCTGAACGGTCAAGATCTAAGCGGCGACTCTGTAACTGTTCAGCAAGGAATAGACTTGATCCTTTCATTGATGAGCGTTCAGGTGCAAGTAGCTGTTCAATGAAATGACGACTAACCGTATCTAATGTTTCTTTCATGCCATCAGGCTGCCGTGATTTTAAGTCAATACGAATTAAATCCTTACCTGCAAGCTTAACGGAAAGATCCTGTGATAATTTGACAATAACGTTATCGTATTCTTCAGCTGAAGTATCGGCGGTAATATAGTGTCGCTCTTCAGCAACTGCACCTAGAATATGTCGACTATGCAATAATGTTTGTAAGGCAGCCATCCGCTCTTTCAACATGGATGAGACGGCTAAGTCTTCTAAGAAAGGGTTCATTTTGGCCGTTTCTTGAATCAACATACTAGTATGAGATGAATAATGTTTAGGACTAAACATGCCCACCATTAACCCAAGTAAAGGCAATATTATAATCGGCAATACAATCACATAGCGACGACGCCATGACCCCGATAATATTCTAAAGGCTTTATGGGTAATCGGATTCATAGTAGATCCAACCACATTGAGACTTTATCAGCCTGCGATGACCATGTTTGACTGCTAACAGCGAGTTGTTGATGACGATTAATCCCTTTAGGTATGGAATTAGTCAAAGCAAGCACCATTTCATCTACTGTTTTTACTGTGATAACAAATTCTAAGTAAGGAGAGAGTGCTGGAAATTGTGTACTTATTACAGGGCGACCTGAAGCAAGATACTCACGTAACTTTAATGGGTTACAATGTTGAATTTGTTGATTATCTATAAAAGGTAATAAACAAGCTGTCCAATGTTGCACATAACTGGGTAGCTGATCATGAACTCGCTCCCCTAAGAAAGTGACATTATCAAATTGACTAAGCGTCTCCACATCAATTACTGCAGCTCCAATAAAGACAAAGTGCCACTCAGGTAATCTGGTAATGGTTTGTGTTAATAAATCTAGATCTAACCATTTTGAAATGCTGCCATAAAACCCAGCAATTGGCCGTCCATCATTAACTAAGTCTTTGGCTCGCTTGGTGGCTGTGGAAAATAAGAGATAATCAACACCATGAGGCAGTACTCTGGTTTTTTCAGCTGGAAAATGTGCTGCTATGCTATCACTCGCTGCAATAATTAAATCTGCTTTTTCCACCAGTTTTATTTCATGTTGACGAACCGTTTCATGGTCAACGCCAGCAAGACTTGAAAAGTCATCGCCACAATAATAAATCAGAGCATCATGATCAATCTTCTCAGCCACATCAATGGCAGTGGGTAATGACATCCATAAGATAGGTGACTGCAATTCAGCTTTTTTTATTACCGGTTTAACTTGTGCAGCTATAAGTTCACTGGCAATTTTTCGTTCTAGTTTGTATTGCGGCGCTGGAATAGTTTTTGGATTTACAATCCTAAAATTATCGTTGGGTAAAACAGTCTGATCGGAAACTATATGATTGATAGACGTCATTTTATGCCACATACGCTTGACGTCATGCAGACATATTTTAGGTCGGCGTAGACCAATGGAGTTAACCCATACTGTTTTATTATGGGTTGATAAATGAGTAATTAAGTATTGTGTGCTACTCGGTAATCCACCCCAGTCTTCGCCAAACACTAAAAGATCGCGTGTCATATTATTGCACTCCATCAGTATCAGTAGCGTGCTTATCAGACATTACATCTAATTCGTAAATGACCTTAGCAGGTATCCCGCCACATAATACGTTGGCAGGTAAATCATGTGTGACAACACTTCCTGCAGCAACAATAGTATTGCAACCAATATGAACACCCGCCATTACCGAGACCCCAGTGGCTAACCAAACATTATCTTCAAGTACTATGTTGCCTACTTGCTCCTCCGTTTCTGGCAGACCTGCAGCACGAGCTTTAGGATCCAAGGGATGGCCAGGATAGCCTGCTAATAAAGCACGACCCGCAATGCGAACATTGTTGCCAAGAACCACTTTTTGACCCACGGCTATTGTTGTCATCCAGCCAATATCAACATTGTCACCGACAATTAATCTAGGTGGGGAAGGGGCACAACTTCTACCGCTAAAGGTAGTTTGGCCCGATACACGACAGTTTTCGCCGATCTCTATTTGAACAGGTCCACTGATATAGGGTAGGCCACCATATAAATATAGCTTGGACCCAATATGCTTCAGTCGTCCTTTGAATAAAGGCGTCCACCAAAAGAGTCGCATTAGCGTAGACAAAAAAGACTGTGTGCCACAGTAAGCATAATAAAGTGGTGTTGTTATCACTTTAGGTGCCGGTAAAGACATGCCACGTGTGGATTTTAATATTCTGAAAACACTACGCACTAGTGGGTTATCACTGTGTTTTAAGCCGTGTTTAAGATGATTTATATTGAGAACTTGCATTGTCATTACTCCACTGTCACTGACTTGGCTAAGTTACGGGGCTGGTCGACATCGGTACCCTTTAAAACAGCAGTATGGTAGGCCAATAATTGCAGAGGCAACACATACAATAGGGGCATAAATATATCATCGACTTCAGGCATTACGATGGCATCTTCAATATAGTTTGAGGCACAATCCACACCGTCTTGATTACTGATTAGTATGATTTTGCCCCCACGAGAAGCAACCTCACGTAAGTTAGATAGTGACTTATTAAACAATGGGCCGGGTGGCGCTATCATGATCACGTACATATGATCATCAACTAGTGCTATAGGGCCATGTTTTAATTCACCGGCAGGGTAGGCTTCAGCATGAATATAACTAATCTCTTTTAGTTTCAAGGCCCCTTCTAAAGCAAGTGGAAATGCAGCACCTCTACCTAAGTAAAGTAAGTTATTGGTATGTTGGAATTTCTTAGAAATTTTCTTAATTTTTTTATCGTTATTGTACAAAACACTGTTCATAAGTTCTGGTAATTGTGACATTTGAACGATTAAACGCTGCAGTTCAAGTTGGTTGATTTGATTATTTTGTCTGGCAACAGATATTGACATCAGTAGTAATACACACAATTGAGCAGTAAAAGCTTTAGTCGATGCCACACCAATTTCAGCGCCAGCATAAGTGCGTAACAAGCCATCACTTTCATGCGTCATGCTGGTGTTGGCCACATTGACTATTGATATGCAAGATCGGCCTTGTTGTTTAGCGTGTCGTAATGAAGCTAAGGTGTCTGCTGTTTCACCTGATTGTGAAATAAATAACGAAGCTGATTCTGAACTTCTGGTCATATTGCGATAGCGAGCCTCAGATGCAATATCAACATTTGTCTCTACTGAGGCATATTCCTCAAACCAATATTTTGCCACCATGCCGGCATAGAATGACGTGCCGCAGGCGATGATCATTAAACGTTGCAATTTATCAAATTTGAAAGAGAAAGGTAATAGATCTAGTCGCTTTTCAGTGCTGACAACATACTTAGCTAAGGTACGTTTAATAACGTCAGGTTGTTCGTAGATTTCTTTTAACATGTGATGACGATAACCATGCTTACTGTAATCAACAGTATTCGTTTCAAATTTTTCAAACGAACGGCTAACCAAGCGTTCCTTGATATCTGTTATTTTGATATTCCCAAGGTTTAATTGGGCTAGGTCGCCTTCTTCTAAGTGACATATCTTGTCTGAACGCGTAATCAATGCATTCGCATCTGAGGCAATATAAAAACCGCTGTCGCTTTGACCAATAAGGAGTGGGCTACCACGACGAGTAGCATACATAGTGTCTGTTTTATCACTGAAAATGGCCACAATGGCATAACTACCAACGAGTCTATTTTGAATTTCACGCATTGCTTGGTGATGACTCATACCTTTCTCTAAGCAGTGTGTTAATAAGATAGGAATAGCTTCACTATCGGTATCACTCTTAAAGTGATATCCCTTTTGCTCTAAGTCATCACGCAATAGTTGATAATTCTCAATAATACCGTTATGAGCTATAGCAACCTCTGCTGTCATATGTGGATGGGCATTACTTTTGGTCGGTGCTCCATGGGTTGCCCAACGTGTATGAGCAATACCAACACTGCCATTAAGAGGGGAGTTCTCTAATACTTTAGCCAGGTTTTCAAGTTTCCCTTGTGCCCGTCGACGTTCAATACCATCACTACCTATTACTGCGATGCCGGCAGAGTCGTAACCACGATATGAAAGCGCTTGAAGACCTTCTATTAAACTGCCTGTCACACAAGTGTTATTAATTGCTGCAAATATTCCACACATACTTATTCCTCTTCTCACTTAAATATATTTAAGGTAGTGCAGGGAACGGGCCAAGCCTAATAAACGTTATTAATCAATAATTTACAGTATTATTGTGGAGTATTTGTAGTTTGCAATAAAGGATGTATTGCAAATTGCTGTGCGTATTGCAAATTGTTATCAATAACTAAGAGGTGCATGAAAGGCCAAGGATGCTACTAGTTTTCTAAGGAGAAAGAGTACCGTTTTTAATAGTATTAGACTTTTTAGTAGCAGAAAGAGACTGCTTAATTTTGAGGAAAGGCCGCTCTACTAAATATAGAGAAAAGATGGCACAGGCAAAGGCAAGTACAAGATTAATAGGCCAAGAGGCAAACCATTCTCTACTCCATGAGTTGAGGAAAGGTTCTTGCCATAGATATAAAGAATAACTCAAGGTACCTAGCCAAATAACACGAGTATTATTTAAGATACGGTATGTGAATCCATGGTTAACCGTGGTACAACGCCAAATTATAGCTGCAGCAGCAAGGTTGACATAGCTTTGGCCAACGGTATAAAACAAACTAGGATCGATCTTGTAAAGACAAACTGGCACGATAAAAAGTGTTATTGGCACCCATATAAACCACGCAGTACGAAACCAAGCTGGAATTTCCCATCCTCGATGATGTATCGCTGCCAATAGACAACCTGCAGCGAGTGCATCACCGACTGCCTGGAACTCTCGTATCATCGCAGAAGGAGTCGCCTCTAATCCATGCCACATTCCTGCTCTAATTAGAGGGGCAATCAGCACAAATATGAAAGCAAAAATCAAGGCTCTTTTAATGCCAATCATGACCAAAGCTAGAGGCCATAATAAGTAAAACTGCTCTTCAACAGCCAATGACCAAGTATGATTCAATGCCCATGCGCGTTCATGATGATAATTCATGGTATAGCTAGCGGCATGGAAAACATCACCCGGAAACAACTCTATAAAACCATAGCTGTTGGCCACAACCATACAAAAAATATAAAAATAAAAGGCAGGGAAAATACGAAATGAACGACGCATATAGAAATTACGTAGATTAATAGAACCATAACGTCGAAACTCTTCGAGCAATAGAACGGTAATCAAAAACCCAGAGATAACAAAAAATATTTTAACTCCAAAATTACCTAAATTATGCAGTGGTGTTAGCCATATTGGTGCATTTACGGTGCCTGCAATATGGCCAATAATAACCAATACAATGGATACTGCGCGTAGTCCATCAAGGGAATGTATTCTTTCCGTATTCATGTTTCCACCTTGTTTTATAAGTTGATACAAAATGATCAACAGTCACTGTGAATGATTTAAGTCATCAAGATGTTGATAAATTAAATAACCACACTCCAACATCACATTAAGCGAATATCATCGATATAAAGCGTCGTTGGTTTTAACAGCTTGTGTGTAAATAAGCTGATTTTATTGATTTTGCTCATATCCATAAAACGTTCTTGTGGAGATGAAGCTATTTCTGAAATAGGAATCTTAATGAAATTCCAACCTTGTTTTAACGTAATATTCTTATTAAATCGGTCGTTATATCCCCCTTGACTACGGGTGTGAAATTTGTCGTGAACCTTTATTTCAAACGGAATATCCTGTTTATTAAGACTGTATATCGACAAAGATAATTGATCATAACCACGCCAGTCAGGCTTTATATGCACCAAGGATATTGCTGGGTAAATTGCTGGTAAATAATCAACCTTAAGAGAATAATTTCCTGATACAGAAAATTTTTCATCGTGCACAGCATATACATCTACAAATTCCCACCGTTCTATCTCGGCGTCACTTTCAAAACTGGCTAATACGGGAAAGTCATCGTAAAGTGCTATTTCATCCATTGCCGTTACAGCAAAATCACGAAAACCAATACTTAGAAAGAGTAAAGCAAGCATGCTTGCACCATAACGGGAGGTCGTTGTTTTTGTTTTATTAGTAATGAAATGAATTAATAAACCTAGGTAGGCACCTATAAGATCATTAGCAATATCGTTAATAGAAAACTCACGTTGTACTAATAATTGGATAGCCTCAGTCGCCGTCCCTAATATCAAACTCGCTAGTGTGACAACCGAAACCTTAACAACAAGGGATCTTTTATTAAGTTGATCCGTGTTCAAGTAAGCAATACTGAGCAGCATAAATAAAACAATATGACCTAAATTCCATACACCCTGTATTAAGCGATGCCGTTGTTCGCCACCACCTACCTCAAACAGGAAATACACTAATATCGCCAATAGGCTATAGAAGAGTGTTTTTTTGAAATATTTCTTCATCAAATAAAAACTCGGTAATGTTTTGTTATAGTTCGTATTCATTTTTTCACCTTGTTTTATGAGTCGATACAAAATGAGCAACAGCCACTGTGAACGCTAGCAAAATATATAGTGGCCAAGTAAATCCTTGAGTAAGAAAGGTGCCCGCAACACAAAACCCAATAATTCCAGAAAGGTTTCCCTCGGCAATGGCAGACATGATGGGAGGGAACTGATACGTATTTTCCTGCACTTTATATAATGACTTTCTGGCACTACGTACCACTGATATAACCATTGCAATAAATACACATAACCCTAAAAAACCAGTCTCTGCTAACACACCAAACCAAGTGCTATGAACCGCATGATTAACGCCATCCCAAAAGTTACTATAGAAATAATAATTATGATAAAAGTTATCAATACCTATACCATTTAAAGGATTATCAAGCGCCATACGAAAAGCAGCGTCCCAAGCGTGCAGGCGTCCCATTGCTGATTCGTCGATCCCAGCTTCAGCTGCACCTCCTGATTCACGCCCACTGATACCTGCAAGCAAATAGAGTGCAGCTAGTAATAGAGAACCACAGCTTATTAACAGTGTTTTTGATGCTACTCGTCTCCAAGCAAACGAAGCGATAACAGCAGCAATACCCAGTAAACCACCCCGGCTCTGTGTAGCAATAATGGCAAGGATTAGCACAATAGTTGTTACAACGCCGAATAGACGCTGTTGTCGAGAGAGGTCGGGAGATAACATTAAAGCGAGGGCAAATGAAAATGGAAATAACAACACTAAAGAAAGATCATTAGGATCGCCTAAAACAGATCCTAAGTCTCGACCAATAGTGACCCGAGTTCCTTCAACAAGACTAATACTATAGGCCTTATTATAAAGAGCGACTAGGCCAACCAGTAAGCCAGAGAATGTTATTAAATGCAGTGACAATGAAAAATCACGCACTGTTTGCACCAACCAAGCTATTGCAAAAGTCATGACAATAATTTTCCAGTAGATACTGGTAAAATAATTCAAAGCCAGTGGCCTATTTAGAGCAAAAACAATACTCAAAATTACTAAAACAAAAAATACCGTTGCTCGTGTTAATTCAGGGCTCCAATAAATCTCTACTTTCCGAGTCACAATTACATGCCACGACAAGGCCCCTAATGATGCCATTGATAATAAGAGAGGGATTCGTAATAGGTAGAGTTGTGGAAACACTTCGTGCAGCCGAAAGAATGAAAATAGTACAAATAACAACACCATTAAGAATGGTTGCTTAAGGACAAATAGAATTACCAAGGGAATAAGGCCCAATGCAAGGCCAACGATAGGATGAGGCAGAAAAACCCAGCCGGCAGCAATGGCTAGACAAACGCTGAGAATCATTAGTGACTGACCAAGCCGACTTATCATATTAAGCTGCATTACTGCACGCTTATGTTAAGGGGAAGTAACTTGAGCATAACGGCCGCTACACTTAATAATAGTGTGCTCATTAATAAGGCTGTTATTTGAAATACTAATGTTGATGTCATTCCACCCAACACAATAAGTACAACGCTGAAGCAGCCTAGGAACAATAAAGGTAATTTGGGATAGGACAACGGTAGAAAATGTTGGCTCATGAAGAAAAACAAAATAAGTCGCGTAGCTTGCGCTGCAATTAGGCCATAAATAATGCCCCAGACCACATAATCTGTCGTCAATAACAACATCGTCGAAACCCCGATAGTGACGGCAAACACATTGATGACTAGTTGAGAGGCTGTTGTTTCACCCGTAAAACAACCAATATTGACTAAATCAGCTATTTCTTTAAATGCCATCGCAATAACAAGGCCGATGACATAGTGTGCTGAAATGGCATAGCTATCCGGTAATAACCAAGCAATCAGTAGTGGTGATGAGAGACCAACTATTACTGAAAGGATGAGTGTTAACGCGATACCAATAGTTATAAATTGAGCAACTTTATATGAACCATTTTGTTGCTTTATGACAATAAAACGACGTGGTGACCACCACATATTAAAGGGCTGCAATAAAAGTACTAGGGCAAGCGAGAATTTTGCCGCCACACCAAAGTGAGCCACATCGGTTAATGTCGCGTGCTCTGCTAATATCCAGCGATCTAAGCCATTAAGACCAAATGCGACTATGCCACTCGCTACCAGTGGGGCACTATAAATTAAGAATTGATAAATATTTCTTAAATTTATATTGAGTCGGGTCTCTTTTATTTGTAAATAAACAAGGACCCCAGCAGTCAGTACAGCAGCAATAAGACTGGCTTCTAAAATCTCTGTGACACTACCGCCTATCCACAACATATAGGCCGTCAATAGTGCTTGTAATAGTGCTCTACCGGTAGTGATGAAAAAGAAGTGATACACTCGATCATGCATTCTTAACCAACCTAGAGGAATGGCAATACAGCCCTCTAAAGATAATATTAAAAATGTTACTCGTATTTGGTAAACGCTAGGTTCACCAGGTAGATAATTAGCCACTGTGCTAGCGATATACCATCCGAAGAAAGCAGAACAGAGTCCGATGATAATGGCTAGGCTAAAAATATCTGCAGCAATTCGTTTTTGCTCAGTAAGATCGTTAGTTTCACTAACAAAACGAAATAATGTTGCCTCTAAACCCATGCCAACCAAAATACTGCCAATAACCGCTAGGCTGCTAATGACCTCAAGTCGACCAAATTCATCTGCTGTTAGATAATAAGCAAAAATAGGCAGCATAATTAATGAAACACCTTTCATTAAAGCAATACTGAACCCGTACATTAAAGTATGTTTCACACCCGGTGATAATCGACTGATCATAGCGATAACCTTGCAATTAGTTTAGTTGTTATTAAGTTTCTAGACCTCGTGTTATGAGCCATTTGCAATATCAACCATTGAAATTTGTTGGTATGTGCGAATCAATTCTGGGATGACCGACTGTGTAGAAAAATATTTTTCAACAGTGCTACGAGCAGCATATTTATAGTGTTCTTTTGTTGTTGGTGCCATGTCCAGCCACTGTTGAAAGTACTGTGATAAATGTTCCAATTTCATCGGCTCAACGAGCCATCCATTTTGCTTAGGCTCTATTAAATTACTTAAGGCACCAACATTAAATGCCATCACAGGAATTCCTCGACCCATGGCTTCTAATGCTGCCATCGGCAAACCTTCGAAACGAGAAGGCATTATGAGAAGGCCGGTTTCAGACCAAACACTAGCCATATCATCCTGCTGCCCGTGAAAATAAACATTGTTTGATGCCGAGTCTTTCAACTCCTGTTCTAAGGGGCCTGTTCCATAGAGATGAAAGGATTCTTGTGGGAAACAACGTGCTAATCGAAGATAAATATCCGGCCCTTTTTCATGACTTAATCTACCAACAAAGACAACTTTTTTACCTTTAGATATCTTCAATGTTCTTGTGGCTATAAAGTTATTAGTAAGATCAGAAGAAACCCCCAAACGTAGCCCTATTTCTGGGCTAACAACGTAGACCTTTGTGGCTAAACTGGCACTGTATTGATCTAGAAGGTTATATAAAGCTAACTTTCCATAACACCGTTCACCTGAATGATAAGTTGAGACAACAGGGGTAGACGATAAGCGTGCACATAGACGGCCGAATATGCCGGCTTTATAACCATGAGTATGGATCAGCGCAGGGGACTGTTTACGTAGTTCATTCCATAGCGATCGTATCGATCCATCAAGTGAAATCGTATCAATGTGTCTGTGTTTCAATGCTGATCTTAGGGGATGTACTCCATAGTTATTAAGGAAAACAACCTGGACATTTATATTATGTTGTTTGAGTCCATCTGCCAGTTCAAGAACATGTGTTTCGATGCCACCTGAATGTTGACTATCTAATAAAAGCCACAAGGCACTATTGATTTTTTTCATAGTATTAATTCCTTTTTACAGTGTTATTAGCTACGAAATTGCAAGATCAATGCCTGACCTGTTTTGTGTGGTTTATCTCCTCTAAATGGCCTTAATCACTGCAAATTGCAAAAAAATAATGCCTATAGCAGCAAATTGCGAAGCAAAGTGCTCATAAACTCTAATAATACCTATGTAAAACAATACTTTAAATATGGCCTGGGCTTTGCAATCTAGTTGAATATCATTCACGTAAAAGGAGTAAATCATGGCGAATTATTTAGTAACGGGCGGTTGTGGGTTTATAGGTTCTCACCTGATAGATAGCTTAGTAAAAGATGGACATACAGTCCGAATACTCGACAATTTATCCACTGGAAAACGAGAAAATATTCAACACGAGTGTGAAGTTATTGTGGGGGATGTAGGAGATAGTGAGTTGGTAGCGTTGAGTATGAAAGGAATGGATGGCTGTTTTCATTTAGCAGCTATTGCCTCAGTTCAACAGTCAAACGAGAATTGGATTGGAACCCACAAAACTAATTTAACGGGCACTATTAATGTATTAGATGCAGCAAGGCACAAAAAAATACCCGTTGTTTATGCATCATCAGCAGCCGTGTATGGTGATAATGCTGATATGCCATTAAAGGAGCATGCAGAATTAAGACCATTAACCGCTTATGGTGCCGATAAACTGGGTTCTGAATTACATGCAAGGGTCGCGTCATTAGTACATGGCGTCCCCACAGTAGGCTTACGCTTTTTTAATGTTTATGGTCCAAGACAAAATCCATCATCACCGTATTCAGGTGTAATTTCAATATTCATCAAACGTTTAATAGAAAACAGATCAATAGTTATATTTGGTGATGGGGAGCAAACGAGAGATTTTGTATATGTCGGTGATGTAGCAAGGACATTACGCAGCGCCATGTTAAATGTAGGCAATGTACCGGCCGTATTTAATGTCTGTACAGGAAATTCAGTATCAATCAATAAACTAGTGAAAGTCATACTTTCTATCAATGGATTAATGGTTCCTGTTGTATACAAAAAAACACGTAAAGGTGATATCCGAGTATCAATAGGAGATCCTACACGTACAAAATTAGTGCTAGGAATATCTGCAAAATTAACCTTAGTTGATGGTTTACGTAATCTTATAAATTACATTAAATCAAACGACCAACATCGTCCAGAATTAACCCAAAAATAGGGTTACGTTGTATTACTAGGTAATAACAAGCAGTTGATCGGGTATTAAAAAAGCAGGGAAGGGAGGCATATTATCGTTTGTACTAGCTATCTCGATTAGAGGGGGTTTACTTAGAGAATACCAACCTTTTTTTTAGTATTAAAAGTCAGTCTTATACGAACGCTACATGACTTTATATATGTCTAATTTAAAGGCCATTGATTGCCTTACAACTTATATTTCTGGCATTCATATCAAATAAATAGAACTTATAATTAAGTAAGGATCTCGTTAAACTGTTTCGTTACAAACATATTTAGTTTAATATTGATGCATGAGAATGATAAACGTATTCATCCAGCTCTTTATTGTCCTAGTGCTTATGCACTCAGGCCAAGCTGCTGCTTCTATGAGTCATGCTCAACAATCGCCAGATTTATCAAATAAGATAGCGGCTTGCCATTCGCACAATATGAATTCAAGTGATAATCATGCATGCTCAATGTCAGAGTCTAATAATAAATCTTGCTGTAAAGTCGAATGTCATTGCAGTACGGCCGGCTGCACAACTACGATGGCTATTATTCAATCTTTAGTGTTAATCGAGCGATACAATACGTATACAACAAGAACAACTGACTCCACCGCGTTAGCTAATACCTTCTCTACCTCTTTATTTCGTCCACCCATTTCTAGCTAATACAGGATAAGTGTATCCGTTTTTAACGGACCTTTAGTATTCTGTGATTAGTGCATCAGTTGTTATTCAACTGTTAAAGAAATTTGCATAACTGAATTTTTAATTTCGGTTATAGCTTGGGAAGCTAAGATGAAAATATCAACACTTACAAAATACGTTAAGTTATCGTTGCTCAGTGTGCTTTTGCTTATTGTTACTCCTATTACAGCAACAGAGTTGAGTCATTTACTCTCATTAGAGTCGGCAATAAGCGCTGCTCAACAAAATGATCCATGGATTGCAGAAAATAGGCACGTTCAAGCAGCATTAGAATCACGATCTATTGCGGCTGGCACATTACCTGATCCACGAGTATCAATAGGCTTGGCTAATATCGCAGCAGATAGTTTTGATTTTAATCAAGAAGCGATGACTCAGATGCGAGTAGGTGTAAGTCAAATGTTCCCACGTGGTAATACTTTGCAGCTCCAAACACAGCAATTACAACTCCTCAATACACAAAATCCTCTGTTACGAGCAGATAGAAAGCGGCTGATTACTACTGAAGTAACCAGACTTTGGTTTGAAATATTTAGAGCAAAAGAAAGTATTCGTCTGATAGAAAAAGATCGCGTGTTATTTGAGCAATTAGTTGAAATATCTGAGGCCAGTTATGCATCGGCTTATGGCAGTACACAACAGCAAGATGTTGTTCGTGCACAGCTTGAATTGACCCGCCTTGACGATAGACTAACACAGCTTTCACAACAACAAGAATCAGCACAAAAACAGTTATCTCAATGGGTAAGTGGCCAATTCATGACAGAGTATTTGGTAACTGATACTGCGATACCAACAGTTACTAATTTTGACATCAATAATAGCTGTCTCTTATACACATCTGACGCTGCCGACGATCTACTCTGTGTAG
>CAJXPP010000010.1 GCA_913058195.1 uncultured Gammaproteobacteria bacterium
TATAAGAG
The DNA here is from genome assembly GCA_913058195.1 of uncultured Gammaproteobacteria bacterium. Lineage (GTDB taxonomy): Bacteria > Pseudomonadota > Gammaproteobacteria > Nitrosococcales > Methylophagaceae. The sequence goes on from CAJXPP010000010.1 coordinate 9, forward strand.
ACAGAACCTGGCTTAATTGTCTTACGTTCTATCGGCAAATTTTTTGGTTTAGCGGGCTTAAGAGCTGGGTTTGTATTGGCTGAAGAAGAGTTATTACTGACATTAGAAGAGCAACTCGGGCCTTGGCCTATAGCAGCTATGTCACGTTATATAACTGCACAAGCATTGGCTGATAAACAGTGGCAGCAGCAAAATCGACAGTCATTAATAAGCCAAGGGGGAAAATTAAACCAGCTATTACACAAGGTGGGTTTGTCACCTCAGGGTGATTGTAGTTTATTTCAATGGGTGCAAACCGATCAGGCTGAAGACCTTCACCAAAAACTCGCTAAAATGGGTATATTAACGCGCCTATTTAGCCAACCAGCTAGCTTACGATTTGGCTTACCTCAATCAGATCACGATTGGCAACGCTTACAATTAGCTCTATCAACTTTAGCTATTTCGAGAACAGCATGACTGCAAATACATTAATGATCCAAGGCACCACGTCAGATGCCGGCAAAAGTACCTTAGTAACAGCATTATGCCGCTGGGTGCAAAGAAAAGGAATCACTGTTGCACCCTTTAAATCACAAAATATGGCATTGAATAGTGCCGTTACCGTTGATGGTGGTGAAATAGGGCGAGCTCAAGCGGTACAGGCCCAAGCCTGTATGCTAGCACCTCATACTGATATGAATCCTGTGCTACTCAAACCAAATTCAGATACAGGTGCCCAAGTCATTATTCATGGCCAGCCTGTTGCCAATATGGATGCTCAGTATTATCACCAATATAAACAAACAGCGATGACGGCGGTATTAGAATCACATCAACGTTTGTCTGAAAAATACCAAATGGTTATTGTAGAAGGTGCAGGCTCACCCGCTGAAATCAATTTACGTGATCGTGATATTGCTAATATGGGCTTTGCAGAAGCAGTCGATTGTCCGGTTATTATTGTGGCTGATATTGATCGTGGTGGCGTCTTTGCACATTTAGTCGGCACCTTAGATTTATTATCTGAATCAGAGCAACAGCGTGTTAAAGGCTTTGTCATTAACCGCTTTCGTGGTGATATCGCTCTACTACAATCAGGTTTAGATTGGTTAGAACAGCGTACTGGTAAACCCGTATTAGGTGTTCTACCCTACTTACAAGGATTACATTTAGAAGCGGAAGATGCCATTAACACCGAGCAAGATGACTCTCAGTCAGCAAGTTTCAAAATTATCGTGCCTGTCCTTCCGCGCATCAGTAACCATACTGATCTAGATCCCTTACGATTACACCCCAAAGTTGACCTACAATTTATTGGCCCCAATGAAGCTATTCCGGCAGCCGATCTCATTATTCTACCTGGGTCGAAAAGTGTTGCTGCAGACTTACAGTGGTTGCGTGATTCAGCTTGGGAAAAGGCAATTCAAAAACACTGTCGTTATGGAGGCAAAGTAATTGGCATTTGTGGTGGTTATCAAATGTTAGGCCAACAGATCAATGATCCTAAAGGTATTGAAGGTCAAATAAGCTCTATTGAAGGCTTAGCACTATTAAATATATCTACCACATTAGAATCATCCAAACAGCTACGTAATGTTAAGGGTATCCTAAGCTGGATTGATGCAGAAATTAATGGTTATGAAATCCATGCAGGTATCACTAAAGGTGATGACTTAAGCCGCCCAGTCTGTCAGTTACAACAAGGTAGTGATGGTGCAATGAGTAGTGATAACCTAATCTTAGGTACTTATGTGCATGGCTTATTTGAACACTCGTCTGCCTGTGATGCTTTATTAGAGTGGGCAGGATTACCGCAGGCTGAGACGCCTGATTACCATTCTCTACGCGATGCTGATATAGATCGTTTAGCAGACATGATCGAGGATAATATGGATCTTGAAAAGCTTTCTCAATTTCTTCCCGTTAATGAGGCACAATCATGAGTGCTAGCTTAATTCTTGGCGGTGTAAAATCAGGTAAAAGTCGATTAGCAGAACAATTGGCTTTAGACTCTGACTTAACCGTTAGCTATATTGCTACTGCCCGTGCTGGTGATAAGGAAATGCAACAACGTATCAATCACCATCAACAAAGTCGGCCCAGCCACTGGCAAACAATAGAAGAACCGCTCCACTTAGCAGAAAGAATACAGCAATATAATCATCCTAAACACTGCGTTTTGGTTGATTGCTTAACACTGTGGCTAACCAACTTATTACTGCATGAAGACGATAAGCTATTAAGGTCTGAAATTGATGCCTTAGTGAACACGATAAAGGATCTTGATTGCACCTTGATTATGGTGAGTAATGAAACCAATATGGGTATTGTGCCAGTGGGTGAGCTATCGCGCCGTTACTGTGATGAAATAGGTCTACTACATCAACAGCTTGCCCAACAATGTGACACGGTCGTTCTGACTGTTGCAGGCCTTCCTCATATTTTAAAAGGACAAATGCATGACTGACTTTCAAAACTGGCTAGATCAGCCTATTGCGACTATTGATTCAACTAGCCAACAAGCAGCCATTGAGCGCCAACAACAATTAACTAAACCATCAGGTTCACTAGGACAACTAGAAACTATTGCAATTCAGTTAGCGGGTTTACTAGCGACAGATAAACCAAACATTGATAATGTACAAATCACAGTGTTTGCGGGCGATCATGGTGTCGTCGATGAAGGTGTATCGGCATTTCCTCAAGCCGTTACCGCTGAAATGGTGCGTAACTTCTCTCGTGGTGGCGCAGCTATTAGTGTTTTAGCACGAGAAACAGGGGCTAGCTTATCGGTTGTTAATACTGGCACAGTCACTGTATTAGAAAAGCTTGAACATGTTGATGACAAACGAATTGCAGCTGGTACGGCTAACTTTTTGAATAAGCCAGCAATGACATTAGCCCAATGCCAGCAAGCACTACTGCTCGGCCGCGATACTGTTGAGGAAGCTAAAAGTGCAAATATGCAACTCTTTATCGGTGGAGAAATGGGTATTGGTAATACAAGTTCAGCCACCGCTATCGCATCAGCATTACTTCATATTACACCAGAAAAATTAGCAGGTCCGGGCACAGGGTTAGATTCTAAAGGTGTGCAACATAAAGCCCAGATTATTAAACGTTCACTTGAACTTCATCAACCTCAATTAAGTTCCCCATTGTCTGTGCTACAACATGTAGGTGGTTTTGAAATCGCCGCTTTAGTGGGTGCTTATCTCCATTGCGCTAAACTTGGCCTACCTGTGTTAATTGATGGTTTCATCACTTCTGTTGCCGCTCTTGTTGCTCAGGAAATAAGCCCTGAAAGTAGCCAGTGGTTTTTATTTAGCCACCAATCCGCTGAACCTGGCCACCAACAAATTTTAGCTGAGCTTAAAGCACAACCTTTGCTCAATATTAATATGAGGTTAGGTGAGGCCAGTGGTGCAGCTGTTGTTTTACCGCTAATTAAATTAAGCTGTGCATTGCATAATTTAATGGCAACGTTTGCTGAAGCTGCGGTTTCACAACAATGATCAAAAGAGTAATGAACCAACTACAACCCTTATTGATTGCATTACAATTTCTCACCATAATTCCTACTCGGCTTCGTGAACCTGTAAAGCCAGAAAATATTGGAAGCTCAATATTATACTATCCAGTGGTAGGCCTAATCATTGCCACTATTTTATTAATAGCCAATTATGCATTAAGTAATCAAACTAGCTGGGTGTCGGCTTCTTTACTACTTACTTTATGGGTTGTATTAACTGGGGGCCTTCACCTTGATGGCCTTGCAGATAGTGTCGATGCATGGCTAGGCGGGCTAGGGGATAAAGATAAAACACTGTTAATAATGAAAGATCCCACCAGTGGCCCCATCGCAGTTGCCACATTAGTGCTAATATTGCTACTAAAATTTATTATGCTGAGTCAACTTATTGAACAACAAGACTGGCTCAGTATTGTCTTTGCAGTTGTATTAGCCCGAACAGCAATGCCCTTACTACTTATTACCACTCCTTACGTTCGCCAAGGTGGTATAGCAACATTGTTAGTTAATAATATCCCTCACTATAGTACTCGAATAATGCTTAGCGTGGTGGTATTAATAACACTGTTAGCTTCTGGCTTCTTATTATTAACCTGCACATTTATACTGTTTCTACTACTTCGTTATGGAATGGAAAATCGTCTAGGCGGCACAACAGGTGATACTGCTGGTGCCATGGTTGAGTTACTCGAAACAGCGGTATTAATCACCGCAGTAATACTTTAGGATAAATATGACTGATACAGACAAAAACGAACGCCATAATAAGCGTATGAAACGACACAAAGAAGTCGTCGATGAAAAAATCCAACAAGCTGATAAAAATAAAGGTTTGTTATTAGTCATTACAGGTAATGGCAAAGGAAAAAGCTCTTCTGGATTTGGTATGGTTGCTCGCGCTTTAGGCCATGAAATGCGTGTTGGCGTAGTTCAATTTATTAAAGGTGCTTATAGTACCGGTGAAGAAACTTTCTTCAGACGTTTTCCTGATGAAGTTGACTATCATGTTATGGGCGATGGTTTTACATGGGATACCCAAAATAGAGATCAAGATATCGCTTCAGCAGAAGCAGGTTGGGAAGTATGTAAACGTTTATTAGCCGATCCTAAAATTGATGTTGTCTTGCTTGATGAGCTTAATATTGTACTGAAAATGAAGTACCTTGATACCGATACTGTAATTGCTGATCTAGCTCAACGTCCTGACATGCAACATGTCATTATTACTGGTCGTGGTGCACCTGAAGCTATCATCGAAGCTGCTGACACCGTTAGCCGAATTGAAGATGTAAAGCATGCTTTCAGAGAAGGAATAAAGGCTCAGAAAGGAATAGAATTATAATATAATTTGGCTCGGTACTTGCTGTGTCATAAAACTGTAAAGTTATTCACAATTCCTGTGGATAACTCTGTGGTTAACTTTATATTAACTAGGTAAGTTGTTCATATGCAAGCGCTGCACTTAAAATGGTCACTATTTAACCACAAATAAAAAACCCTTTTAATTCAATACGTTAAAAAACAAATATTTAGAATCAATCAGTTAGACGCTCTACCGCAAAGTTCGGTTTAGCTATGCTGATTAAAAGTGAATAAGTCAAAATAGTGTTGTGGGAAATTGAAGTGTCGCTATACAGTTTTATAGCCTGATAGTAAGTACTATCAGGCTATAATTTAACACTAAACTGGTGCGGTTTCAGTCATCAGATCCAATGCTAATTCATCATCGCGAAGTATCACTCTAACGTGACCTCCATCTGATAATTTACCAAATAATAATTCATCAGCAAGCGGACGTTTTATCTTTTCTTGAACCAAGCGTGCCATTGGCCTCGCACCCATAGCGACATCATAGCCATGCTCAGCTAACCATTGACGTGCATCATTAGTAATCTCAAGAGTGACATGCTTATCTTGTAGTAACATTTCCAACTCTAATACAGACTTGTCCGCTACTCTTAAGATAGCGTCCATAGTCAATGATTTAAATTGAATAATGCCATCTAGGCGATTACGAAATTCAGGTGTAAAGGCACGTTTAATAATTTCCATCCCATCTGTTTGGTGGTTTTGTTTAGCAAATCCCATAGATGAACGTCCCATCTCTTGTGCACCTGCATTACTCGTCATCACTAAAACAATATTACGGAAATCTGCTTTTCGACCATTGTTGTCGGTTAATGTACCGTGATCCATTACTTGTAGTAATAAGTTAAATACATCTGGATGTGCTTTTTCAATCTCATCAAGCAATAACACTGCATGAGGCTGCTTTGTAACAGCTTCTGTTAGTAAGCCACCTTGGTCATAACCAACATAGCCAGGAGGCGCACCAATAAGGCGAGAAACCGTATGGCTTTCCATATATTCAGACATATCAAAACGTATTAACTCAACACCTAAATTATGAGCTAACTGCCGTGTCACTTCTGTCTTACCGACACCTGTTGGTCCAGCAAATAGAAATGAACCTGTAGGTCGTTCAGGATGACCTAAGCCAGATCTCGCCATCTTAATAGATGATGCAAGGGCTGAAATAGCTTCATCTTGACCAAAAATAACGTGTTTAAGATTTGTCTCTAAACTACGCAAATTATCTTTATCAGTTTTGTTAACCGTCTTAGCCGGAATACGGGCAATTTTAGCCACAATATTTTGCACATCGGTCACACCAATCATTTTCTTACGTTTTGATTTAGGTAAGATCCGTTGTGCAGCCCCTACTTCGTCCAAAACATCAATTGCCTTATCAGGTAAGAAACGGTCATTAATATGGCGTTCAGCTAATTCAGCAGCTTGTTCCAATGCAGCATTGGTATAACGCACATCATGATGTTTTTCTAAACCTGGCTTCAAGCCTTTTAAAATTTGAATCGTTTCTGCAACTGATGGTTCTGGTACATCAATTTTTTGGAAGCGTCTCGCTAGCGCGCGATCATGTTCAAAAATACCTCGGTATTCTTGGAAAGTGGTTGAGCCGATACACTTCAGATCGCCACTTGCCAATAATGGTTTTAGCAAATTGGCCGCATCCATTGCACTATTTCCTGCCGAACCAGCCCCAATTAGAGTATGAATCTCATCAATAAACAAAATCGCTTCAGGTTTATTGCTAATTTCTTTTAACAATGCTTTTAAACGTTTTTCAAAATCACCACGATACTTAGTGCCTGCGACTAAAGCGCCCATATCAAGTGAATAAATAACTGCTGACGCAAGTACTTCAGGTACTTCTTTCATCACAATTCGTTTTGCTAAACCCTCAGCTAATGCTGTTTTACCAACCCCAGCTTCACCAACAAACAAAGGATTATTTTTACGGCGACGACATAGGATTTGTAGTGTGCGTTCAACTTCATGAGCTCGACCAATCAAAGGATCAATCTTGCCATTCTCAGCTAATTCATTCAGGTTTGCAGCATATAAGCCCAGCGGAGTTTTACTCTCTTGCGAAGAAGAAGTTTCAACCGATTCAGCCTCTGACTCACCTTCTATCGCATCATTTACATCGCTATGGGTAATCGCATTCACTACATCTAATCGCGTAATATCTTGTTTAAGCATGAGAAACACTGATTGAGATTGTTGCTCAGAGAAAATGGATACCAAAACATTTGCGCCAGTCACCTCTTTGCCATCTGAAGACTGAACATGCATTACAGCACGTTGTAGAACACGTTGAAAAGCAAGTGTAGGTTGAGTTTCGCGTTCACTTTCTTCAGATAATGTATTGATATTATCAGATAGGAAATCACTTAACTCTTGCCTTAGAACAGGTACATTCGCATCACAATCTGTCAGTACAGCTAATGCCTGTCCATTTTCCAGCAAGGCGAGAAGAAGGTGTTCCACAGTCAAAAACTCATGTGACCGCTTTCGTGCATAACTAAACGCTTGACTCAAAGTCTGTTCGAGCTCTTTACTTAGCATCTTACTTCTCCCATTGTGAACTTACTCTTCTTCCATAGTACATTGCAGGGGATGACCATGTTGCTGAGCATAGCTATTTGCTTGCTCAACCTTAGCTTCTGCAATTTCATAGGTATAGAGACCACATGGCGCCTTACCTTCTGTATGAACTTGCATCATAGTCTTCGTTGCACTGTCATGTCCCATACTAAATAAATCTTGCAATACTTCAATCACAAAATCCATCGGCGTATAGTCATCATTCATCATCAGCACCCGATATTTCGGCGGGTGTTTGAGTTTAGGTTTTGAGGGTGCAACGGTTAATGCATTATCCCCATGCCAGCCATGATCCTGTTCATCACTCATTGTCTTGATTAACTCGCTTTAACTTCGTCTACCATTGTTTTCAAGTCGCCATTTTCAAACATTTCCATAATAATGTCACAACCACCTACTAGGTCGCCACCAATATATAATTGAGGGAATGTTGGCCAGTCTGCATAACGGTGTAAATTTGAACGTACTTCTGGTTCAGCTAGTACATCAATGTAAGCATATTCTGCACCACATTGAGATAGTGCTTGAGAAGCACGACTAGAGAAACCACATTGTGGGAATTCTGGTGAGCCTTTCATAAATAAAATAATACCGTTTGATTCGATTGATTGTTTGATCGTTTCCATTATGTCCATTGACAGTTCTACCTTCTATTTTAGATTAATTAACTAATACCCTAAATGGGGTGATTAGTTGAAATTTCAAGTTATACGCTTAACTAAGTTGTAATAATCCTACTACTGCATCTAAACCACAATAGTTTATTGCAGTATCAGCCTGCTGTTGTACTGTTGGTTTGGCATGATAAGCGATACTTAACCCGGCTTCTTTCATCATCAACAAGTCATTTGCGCCATCGCCCATCGCAACAACTTGAGAGGGCGTAATATTGAGCTTCTCACAATGTGACAATAAGAAATCTGCTTTTGACTGCCCACCACAAATATCGCCTACAACCTCACCTGTTAACTTTCCATCCTTTTCAGCCAGCACATTTGCCATCGTAAAGTCGAGACCTAAACGTTCTTTTAAACGTTGCGTAAAGAATGTAAAACCACCTGAAACCAAGGCTGTTTTAATCCCTTTACTTTGCAATGCTTTCATCATTAATTCTGCACCAGGGTTGAGTTGCAAGCGCTCCTTATAGACACGTTCTAATGCGCTAACTTCCAAGCCCTTTAATAATGACACTCGCTGACGTAATGAAGTTTCAAAATCGATTTCACCACGCATTGCTGATTCGGTGATCGCGGCAACTTGAGGCTTAACATTAATAAAATCGGCAATTTCATCCACACATTCAATATTGATTAGTGTTGAATCCATATCGGTCACTAATAATTTAACGGTGACCGGTTCAAAGTCATCAGGCAGTAAATTAATATCCAAATCATATGATGATTTCAGTGCATTTAAGTCAGTGCCTGATACTGATTGACATGTAATCGTTGTATAAACTGGATTATAGTTAAGCTTGCCCGCTATTTGTGCTGCAATTTTATCTGCAATATCACGTGACAGCGCTTGACCTTGTAGTACTAATGTCGTCATATATCTACTCTGAAGTGAAATTTAAATACATAGTTCAAATACAATATCGGCGAGACTGATTATTCAATCAGCTCGCCGATAAAGTGTTTATATCTAGCTATTGTTACTAGAACTGAGGCTTAATAGGCTCAGCATTATAACGCTCTAGACTCGCCATGATTTCTGCGTGCGCTTCTTCACGTCCAACCCAACCTTCAAGCTTGACCCACTTGTTCTTTTCTAGATCTTTATAATGCTCAAAGAAATGAGACAACTGTGATAATAAACGTGGTGACAAATCACCAATATCTTTTACATCGTCATACATAGGATCATGTGGTACTGCGATAATTTTTGCATCTTCACCAGATTCATCCGTCATTTTCAACATGCCTACCGGACGACATTGAATCACTGACCCACTGATCAGTGCGTACGGGCTCACAACCAAAACATCAACCGGATCACCATCATCAGATAAAGTGTGAGGAACATAGCCATAGTTACATGGATAAAACATAGCTGTGTTCATGAAACGGTCAACAAATAGCGCACCCGTTTCTTTGTCTACTTCATACTTCACTGGATCAGAATGAGATGGGATTTCAACGATAACATTGATATCACTAGGAAGATTTTTGCCAGATCCAACGCGGTCAAGGTTCATAAAGGAATGACTCCAAAGAATAAAAAGGAGTAATTATATAAGAAAATACGCCTTAAACATATACACATTGTTTTTCAATAGATTTTTTGGCTCATTATTATGTCTCATATCCGAATTTTGGGTAATATTTTCCATAATTACGATGCTTGTCTGATTCAGACAGGGATTGATTCCAAAATCCTTTTCCTTGAAATTGCTCTAAAATATAGTCTGTCGTGCCAATACTTCACGTGTTGTTTGTGAACTATAAGCCCTATCAGCCTATAGATTTATTTTTCATGTTTAGTCCACATCTCTGTTCTACCAAAAAGCGAGAAGCCAATATAGCCTCTAATTTTTAAGGTACTACTATCAATAAGTGTCATTTTGCAGCTATACATTTTGCCATTATTAGGGTCATAAATCCAACCGTTTCCCCATTTTTTATCACCGAGATATTCAAAGTTATCTAACACAATGACATTTTTTAGGGATCGATTTTTGAGCGCAGAGTCTGGGTTGTGACTATCTTGTCTATCTTTGCCATCAGTGCTACCGATAATTGTGCCGGTGTAGCGGTTTTGTTGCTGAGTTATCTCTACTAAACCATCACCTTCTTGGTTAACCCATGTGCCAAGGATAGCAGTCTCATCTATTGGACTTGCATAGGCAACAGTCATAAAACTGCATGTTAAGAGTGTCAGTATTTTGATTAGATCAGGCATTTTATCTCCTTTAGATTAAGTAACTTTATTTAATGGGATAATCACAAATAATAATATCAACACTACTTAATTAAGTTTATAGCAACCACTAATAAGACAATTGAAAATACTTGTTTCAGTATCTTAACTGGTAAAGTTTTAGTTAACTTAGCGCCTAAAATAGAAAATAAAATACTCATGCTTATAATGCCAAAAAATGCCTGCCAATGAATTTGTCCCATCAACCACTTATTATTAACATCATGATGTTGTCCAAAGACAATAAATCCCGTCACAGCAGCAACTGATATTGGAAAACCACACGCAGCAGAAGTACCTATTGATTTTTGCATAGATTGTTTGGCCATCGTTAAATAAGGCACAACTAATGAGCCACCACCGATTCCTACTAATGCAGAAATAGCGCCCGCTAGAATTCCAAATAGTGACAGTGACTGTTTCTTTAACAGTTTAGTACTCACTGAAGGTAATTTTGGTATCCACATTTGAATAACCACAGAGAATACATACAGTGCAAAACAACGTTGTAATAAATTGCTCGATACTAATGTAGCTAAATAAGCCCCTACAAGCCCCCCTAAAACCAAACCTGGTACCAACAATTTAAATACCAGCCAATTAATATGTTGATACTTATGGTGTGCATAGCTTGATGATAGTGAGGTTATTGTTATGGTCATTAACGATGTACCAATCGCTATATGCATCAAATTCTGTTCCGGCAATGCTTGCCAGGTGAAAACAGCCATAAGACTTGGTACCACAATCAAGCCGCCTCCCAAGCCCAGCAGGCCAGAAAACATCCCAGTAATAACCCCTATTAAGGCAAAAATTATCCATTCAATCATAAATAACTAATTTCAATCATTCTCACTCCAACTTTACACCGTCCAACAATACAGGTATAAAAATGATTGCACTACAAACATCAAAGTATTACAAAGTCACATCCGATAGTTAATTTAATAATTAGTGAGGTTTAGCCTATGTCTTCGTTAAGTTACATCCCTGTTGCACTTGGAGTTTTTGGTTTATTTTGCGCATTTCTTTTATATGGAAAAATGAAGTCTGCACCGGCAGGAACCGGCAAAGTGATTGATATTGGTGACCAAATCCATCTAGGCGCTATGGTTTTCATGAAGGCAGAGTATTCTCGCCTCGCAATCTTCTGTGTGGTGTGTATAGCTGGACTTGGCTTTTCAGATTTAGGTTGGAATACGGCTTTTGCCTTTTTCCTAGGTGCTATTTGTTCAGGTAGTGCAGGTTATATTGGTATGTATTCAGCTACTCAAGCGAATGTACGTACTGCCACAGCAGCCAAAGAACAAGGTGCATCAGCTGCCTTAACGGTCGCTTTTTTCGGTGGGTCCATTATGGGCCTAACAGTCGCTTCTATGGGTCTACTTGGCTTAGGTGTTTTATACCTTGCCTTCGGTGGTGACCCACATACTGCTCATGTTCTTCATGGCTTTGGTATGGGCGCCTCTTCTGTTGCTCTATTCTCTCGTGTCGGTGGTGGTATCTTCACCAAAAGTGCCGATGTTGGTGCTGATTTAGTGGGTAAAATCGAAGCAGGAATTCCTGAGGATGATCCCCGTAATCCGGGTGTTATTGCCGATAATGTCGGTGATAATGTGGGTGATGTTGCAGGTATGGGCTCTGATATTTTTGAATCTTACTGTGGTTCAATGATTGCCAGTATCGCTATTGCATCAACAATGAGTGTAGCTGCCGTAGCTACATTAGCTGATAATCAACAAACACTGATGTTTATGCCATTAGCTTTAGCATCAATTGGTTTACTCTGCTCAATTGTAGGTATTTTTGCCGTTAAGTTCTTCTCAGCTAAAAGCCCTGAAGTTGCATTACGCATCGGCACAATGGGTGCTTCAGTAATATTTATTGCAGCAGCTTATTTTCTTATCACAAAATTAGGCGGCACTGCTGATTTATGGGTTGCAGTATTAGTCGGCGCAGTCGGCGGCATTATCATCGGCCTAGTGACTGAGTATTACACTGGTGGTGCACCTGTTAGAAAACTAGCAAAAGATGGTGAAACAGGCCCAGCCACTGTCATAATTAGTGGTTTAGCACTTGGTATGCAATCTGTTGCTATTCCAGTCATTACTATTGCTGCGATCATATTTGTCTCGAGCAATTATGCTGGTTTGTATGGTGTTGGTATTGCTGCTGTTGGCATGTTGGCTACTGTCGGTATTACGATGGCGATTGATGCCTATGGTCCTGTTGCAGATAATGCAGGCGGTATTGCAGAGATGGCCGAAATGGGTAAGCAAACACGTGAAATTACTGACTCACTTGATGAGTTAGGTAATACAACGGCTGCTATCGGTAAAGGCTTTGCTATTGGTGCCGCTGCATTAGCTGCATTAGCTCTCATTAGTGCCTATATCGAAACTATCAACCAAGGTAATGCCGACTTTCAACTGTTAATTAATGATCCTATCGTTTTAGTTGGTATGTTCCTAGGGGGTATTTTTCCATTCCTAGTCAGTGCTATGACCATGACTGCTGTAGGTGATGCTGCATTCGAAATGATCCATGAAATTCGTCGTCAATTTAGAGAAATTCCTGGTTTATTAGAAGGCACAGCACAACCCGATAATGCACGCTGTATCGATATTGCCACCAAAGCTGCTTTAAACAAAATGATCATGCCAGGTGTATTAGCCGTGGGGGCTCCCGTAGTAGTTGGTTTTGGCCTTGGTCCTGAAGCATTGGGCGGTATGCTTGCCGGCGCATTAATTTGCTGTGTCATGATGGCCTTAATGATGGCTAATGCCGGGGGCGCATGGGACAACGCTAAGAAACACGTTGAAAAAGGTAACCTCGGTGGTAAAGGTTCAGATGTTCACACTGCAGTTGTTGTCGGTGACACAGTGGGTGACCCTCTTAAAGATACTTCTGGTCCTGCCATGAACATCTTAATCAATGTAATGGCAATTGTTAGTTTAGTGATTGCACCACTTTTAGTCTAAGTTTCAACTGTATCGAAACCAAAAAAGGCCACGATAATCGTGGCCTTTTATTATTTATACAGCGATATTTGGAGTCAATGTATAAATGCGAGAATAGTATTTATACCTCCCTAATTATCCCTCATTGTTTATCTCAGAACTCTCACCCTAATTATAAATAACCAAAACTACTTCCTGCTTTAAGCTTGATTATCTGATTACAGAGATTTATAGTTCTTATACGTAAAGGAATTACAGGGAATTATTATTCCCCTTAACTACAAGTTATAAGTTTATCCAAACTGGCAGAGGATCTAAAGCATGGGAAATGTAATAAACATTACACAGCTCAAATTTTCTGTTGGCGAGCTAGTACATCATCGCCTTTTCGGCTATCGAGGTGTAATAGTAGATGTCGATAAAAATTTTCAAGCAACTGAAGAATGGTATCAAGCTGTTGCAAAGTCGCACCCTCCAAAAAATAAGCCCTGGTACCATGTAATTGTGCATGACAGTGAGCAGGCTACGTATGTTGCTGAACAAAACTTGGAGACTGATGATGAGCTGGCCCCCATCAACCACCCTATGGTCGAACAATTCTTTTCCAAATTCGAGCATGGCAAGTATAGGCGCATTGACTTGGATAACTAGCTAAGAAACTCATAACAAATGACTATCTCTGGTCACAGCAGAATTAAAGGCGGTGCTTCCCTTTTAGTTATTACTTACTTTAGTATCCATATTTAGCTTATTCTTATTCAAAAATCCTGTTCCCTTTTTATATCACTTTGAGGCAGGCATCATCTAGAAATCCTCAATCAATCCAAGGAATGTTTATCTATGGCATTTGGCTCTTTAGGCTTGTGTGATGAGTTATTAAAAACCGTTGCAGAGCAAGGTTATACAAAGCCATCACCGATACAAGCTGAAGCTATTCCGGTAGTACTTAGTCAACGTGATGTTATGGCGGTGGCACAGACTGGCACGGGCAAAACGGCTGGTTTTACACTGCCTATGGTGCAGCTATTGTCTGGTGGTTCTAGCCCGCAGGCTCTACATGTACATGCCTTAGTCATTACGCCGACCCGTGAGCTTGCTGCTCAGGTTGCCGATAGCGTTCAAAACTACAGCCGTCATATGAATATTCGCTCTATGGCCGTATTTGGTGGTGTAAGGATTGAACCACAGATAGCCCAGCTGAAAGCTGGTGTGGATGTGCTTATTGCTACGCCTGGACGTTTGATAGATCTTTATAACCAACAGGCGATTAACTTTGATCAGCTTGAGATATTGGTGTTGGATGAAGCTGATCGCATGTTAGATTTGGGGTTTATCGACGATATTCTTTGCATCCAAAAGCTATTACCTAACAAGCGTCAAACCTTGATGTTTTCAGCCACGTTTTCTACCGAGATCAAGTCGCTTGCTAACGGTATGTTAAATAATCCACGTTTGATTGAAATACCTGCCACGAACAGCACGGTCGATAGTGTTAAACAGATAATACATCCTGTTGATAAAACGCGTAAGAGTGAGGTGTTGATTCACCTAATTAAAAAGAACAAATGGCATCAGGTTTTGGTTTTTAGTCGCACCAAGAAAGGTGCGGATAGTTTGGTATTGCAGCTAAAAGATGCCGGTATTAGTGCCGACTCAATCCATGCAAACAGAACCCAGCACGCACGTACTCGAACCTTAGAGGGTTTTAGAAACGGCAATATTGCAGTATTGGTCGCCACTGATATTGCTGCTCGAGGTATTGATGTAAATCAACTGCCTTGCGTGGTTAACTTTGATCTGCCCTATTTGGCAGAAGATTATGTGCATCGCATTGGTCGTACTGGCCGTGCTGGTACCTCTGGTTTAGCGGTTTCATTGTTCAGTGAAGATGAATCAAAGCAGTTACAGTCTATTGAACGTCTCATTGGCCGACAGTTTGAAGGTGATATTATCCCCGGCTTTGCGCCCAGTGAAAGGATAAAAGCAGACTCAACGGATGATGAGGAGTATGGTAATTTTGAGGCAGATCCTAAGCCCCAACGTCGAGGCCAATCTCAGAAGCGTAGAAGCCGTGGCGGTAACTCATCTAATCGAAATCGAACACCAAGATAAAAAATAGCAGCATTACCCTTTCCTTAAGACATAGAACAAACAGTTTGACTTAGATTTAGTCACCATTAAAAAATAATACTATTGTGGATTCTAAAACTAAGCGTGGAAGCGGTAAGATTTTACTAAGTCTAGATAACATTGTAGCTTTGGGATTTGGACTGACGGGCCACCGCAGTATTTGGGTAGCCCGCCTCGCTTAACTTCCTATACCATTGTTATCAGCTTTCTTTGATTTCTTCGCTGCTTTCTTTTCCTTGGCGGTTAAAAGCGGTTTCTTTTTAACATTCTTTTTATTGTCTTGTCCTTTGCTCATTATATTTACCTATCGTCATAAATGAATTAACCTAAAGTCAGTTTGAGCCAACCTGAGGACAGTCCTAGATATCGACATCAATACTATCTGTGATGTTGATGTGTAGAATGTCAGTATGGCCCTAATGAACAACAACTGAAAGTTCTTATTGTGATTAACTTAAAAATCACTTAGCCCCTAGCTGCAGTCGGACTGATGTAAACTGTCACCTTTATTGCAAAGAGCTGCCAATTCACACAAGGCATTGAGCTAATTTTCTTAACTCATACTTTGAAGTTTCATATTCCCTAACCTAGCTCTTTGATTCTCGCTAATTAATTGTAATTGATATGCACACCCACCCTGAACTGACACACCACTATATCTGGCGACTTGCTTGGCCGATGATTCTTGCCAATATTTCAATTCCATTATTGGGTATGGTCGATACGGCTGTAGTGGGACATTTAGATTCGCCTGATTACCTTGGTGCTGTGGCATTGGGCGGGCTAATTTTTAGCTTTTTATTTTGGGGTTTTGGCTTTCTAAGAATGGCAACTACCGGCTTGACAGCACAAGCTCAAGGCCATAATGACAATATTATTTTGCAACAGGGTTTGTTATTAGCGTTACTAATAGCAACTGTACTTTTACTGCTTCAAGGACCTATTTTGGATGTTGCCTTTCACATTCTTGATAGTAGCCCTAATATTATCCGTCATGCTAAAACCTATGTAGACATTAGAATTTGGAGTGCACCTGCTATTTTGATGAACTACGTCATTCTTGGTTGGCTGATTGGTAAGTCTAAAACTAAAGCTGCATTAGTGTTAGTACTCATTGTAAATATAAGCAATATTATGCTCGATCTATTACTTGTTAATGTTGCAGGTCTAACGGTTGATGGCGTGGCATTAGCCTCGGTTATTGCAGAGTTTATCGGCGTAATAACTGCCTTTATTTTATTAGCTAGAGGCGGTATATCCTTAACAAAGATACTTATGCCAATATCAAGCTTCACGGCCTTATTTAATAAAGATTGGCTAAGCTTAAATGGTAATATTTTTATACGTACTTTCTGTTTGATTTTAAGTTTTGCCTTTTTTACTTATCAAGGTGCTAAACAAGGCGATATTATTCTCGCTGCTAATGCGATACTTCTTCATTTTATTACCTTTATGGCCTTTGTACTCGATGGTTTCGCCAATGCTACTGAAGTTATTACAGGTAAAGCAGTTGGTAATAAAGATACGGTTTATTTGAAACGTGGCTTATGGTTATCAGGCTTTTGGTCTTTCATTGTTGCCCTAATATTTAGTGCTGCATATTTTTTATTTGGCTCAACTATAATCAGTCTATTAACCAATATTGATGAGGTATCTATTGTTGCTAATCAATATCTAATCTGGCTTATTATCGTGCCTCTTATAGCCGTCTGGTCCTATTTGTTTGATGGTTTATATATTGGTGCAACACGTAGTCGTGAAATGCGTAATACCATGCTGTTTGCTACTTTATGTTGTTATTTTCCTGCTTGGTATCTATTACAAGAGCTTGCTAATCATGGTTTGTGGTTATCACTTGTTATTTTTCTAGCTGCTCGTGGTGTTGCCCAACTCTGTTATCTACCTAGGATACTACGCATTAATGCTTAGGTATTTGCGCTTTCCATTGAACATAATTAGTTAGTTAATTGCCCTATATTTGCTTGTACTAATAGCTAAAAACCTATATGATAATCATTATCATTTAGATTCGGAAGAAGATATGACCAACTTATCACCTTTATCAGCATTAATACCGGGGCAAACAGCAACTGTACAAGCATTGCATGTTGACTCTGGATTTCAGTTTCGCCTGAATGCATTAGGTTTCCGAATTGGCAAAACTATCGAGCTGGTTAGAGTTGCCCCTTTCAATGGACCTTTTCATATTAAATTAGGCAATACAGATGTCATGCTACGCCAACAAGATGCTGAAATGATTGAGGTTATAATGTGAAACGAATTGCTTTAATCGGCATGCCTAATGCTGGTAAGTCAACATTATTTAACCGAATGAGTGGCGCGAGTGCAAAAGTAGCTAACTGGCCTGGAGTTACTGTTGACTTACTCTCTGCCAAGCTATTACTAGCGGGTGAAATGGCTGAGCTAGTTGATTTACCAGGCATCTATGATCTACATGGTTTTTCAGATGATGAGCAAGTTGTTCGTCATTTTTTATGTAATAACAGCATTGATCTTATCATTCTTGTTGCTAATGCCACTCAAGTAGATAGACAGTTAACACTTGCTTTACAAGTAAAATCGTTAGGTTTACCAGCTGTTTTATTATTGAATATGTCTGATGAAGCTAAAAAGCTTGGCATTACTATCGATAATGAAAAATTAGGCGATGAATTAGGCTATCCAACTGCCTTACTGAGTGCTAAATATGGCCAAGGCTATGGTGAGGCATATCAG
Organism: uncultured Gammaproteobacteria bacterium; assembly: GCA_913058195.1. Lineage (GTDB taxonomy): Bacteria > Pseudomonadota > Gammaproteobacteria > Nitrosococcales > Methylophagaceae. The sequence continues at coordinate 18,237 of CAJXPP010000010.1, forward strand.
CTTATTGAAAAAGAGCTAAGACAATCACAAGCTACACCTGCAATCTCATTAGAAAAAGACTTTGCTGTAGACCAAGAACTTGAAGATAAATTAGACCAACTTGTCCGCCATAGTGTTGATGTGCCTGTTCAAACTAGTCACACATTAACTGAGAAAATTGACAAAATCACTTTGCACCCTTGGCTTGGCTTACCACTATTTTTTGCCACTATGTATATGATGTTTGAAGCCGTCTATACAATAGGTGCCCCATTACAAGACAGCGTTGCATGGCTGCTTGAAGGTTTCCGAGATCTGGCTCTAGTGCCATTGCTCTCTGCCCTTCCACCACTACTCAATAGCTTCTTACTAGAAGGCGTGTTTGATGGTGTTGCTACCGTCGCCTCTTTCGTGCCTGTTATCGTATTGTTCTTTTTGTTTATGGCTATTATTGAAGATAGCGGCTATCTATCTCGTGCCGCCTTCTTGATGGATTCATTGATGACACGGCTTGGATTAGATGGTCGTAGCTTTGTGATGTTATTAATGGGTTTTGGTTGTAATGTACCTGCCTTGATGGGTACAAGAACTATGCGAAGTCGTGGTTTACGTTTATTAACGATGCTGGTCATTCCCTTCTCATTGTGTAGTGCTCGATTACAAGTATTTGTGTTTATGACAACCGCCCTGTTTTCACCTGAACATGCACCTATAGTTCTATTTAGCCTCTATCTTATGACCTTTATTACGGTCATTATTACTGCCTTAATATTTAAAGGTAAGTTTAATAGCCAAGAACCTTTTGCCCTAGAGCTGCCTCCTTACCGTTTCCCAACTGGACGACAAATGGTGTTACGCGGTTGGCATGAAGTGCGTCATTTCTTACGCCGTGCGACAAAGTTTATTACCATTGGTGTGGTATTAGTTTGGATATTAACGCATATGCCATTCGGTGTTGAACCCGCTAGTGCAGCAAGTTGGTCTGGTTGGATTGGTGAATTTATGTCACCTGTATTATCACCAGCAGGCATTAACCCTGAACTTACTGTCGCTTTGATCTTCGGCTTTGTGGCTAAAGAGATAGTCATCGGAGCATTAGCAGTGATTTACGGCTTAGAAGGCTCATCACTAATGCAAGGAATTGCACAGCAGATAGACTGGGTTCAAGCGTATAGCTTTATGTTATTCACCCTACTTTACACGCCTTGTTTAGCAACGATTGCAACCTTACGTTCTGAGTCTAAATCAGATTGGTATTCGCTATTAGCTGTAGTTTGGCCATTATCGCTTGCATGGGCAATCAGTACAGCATTTTATCAGGCAGCTCGTTTCCTAGGCTACTAAACAGGCTTACTGCTGCCCCATGAAGTAGCTGTTTTGCGTCTCTCATCACTACTGGTTCTACTGCGTCGTTCTAGTGCAAAGCGAATCATTTCACGTCGTTCGGTATCTGTTCTACGCTCATCTTTACGTCTTTCACCTGAGGTGCTCGGATTCCACTCAAGATCATTACCATTAATATATTTAGTCATTGTTCTTATCCCTCACTAATAAAGTGATAGGTCTAAGTTTAATCCTAAATAACTATTAAAAACAATAGTATATTTTATTTCCTTTACTATTTATGCCGTCACAATGACTACTCGTACAGCATCAAGACTCAGTTGAGCATCATTTAAGTATTCAGCTAATAACTGCTGAGATTGTTCAATATAGTCAATTTCTTCTTGTCGAATATTCGAATTTATTTTTGCTAGCGCTGTTAAACGATCTTGCTCTGGTTGCAAAGACTGATGCATCATTGTAACTGCCTGCGACACAATATCTGTTTGTTGCTTGGCTGCAAGTTTATTCGCTTCAACAATCAAAGCATCAATCTTTGGTTTAGCATGACGAATCAGTTCTTGTGCCGTCGCTTTCGGTATGCGGCCCGCAATTGAATTAAACGTTTCTTCATCTAATACTTGGTGGAAGTTACGCCCATTTTCATCGCTGACAATTCGCAGATAAGAGTGGTTTAAATAACGCCCTAATTGCAATGATTTGGGTGCTGGACATTTAATCGTAAATATCGCTTCAAGTAATAATGTTCCCGCAGCGAAGTCATCTGACTCTAAAGTACAAAATGCACTATTACCAAAGTCACTATTAATAGTCATATCCAGACACCCTAATACCATTGGGTGTTCCCAACTCAAAAAAGCCATATCTTCACGTACTAATGCTCGGTGACGTTGATAGGTCGCTGTCAAACCATCTTCAGGTAATCCTGGGAATTGATGCTCAAGCATATGATTGCCAGGCTCTAGGATAATGCTATCAGCACTGTGCATTTGTTGATCTACGCCATACTCATCAAATACTTTATCCATAAACTCGGCAAGCTCTAATGACAGGCCAGCTTGTTCTAGATCAGCCACTAATTCATTGGCAACAGGCAAGTTACATGAGTTCAACTCTAATAGGCGATCGCGTCCTTGCTGTAACACTTCAGTTGTTTCAGCAGTCAGCGTACTTGTACGCTCGATCAAGGCATCAATAGCAGCCTGTTTAGTTGCATTCTTCAAGCACTGATGCAATTCATCCTTAACCGTTTGATAAATCGTACCACCGGCAGGAAAGACATGTTGAAAGGCATTAATACCTTTATCGTACCAATCTAATAGCACTGCTTGAGCACTATTTTCATAATAAGGTACATGCAACTGTACATTATGGTTCTGACCAATACGATCTAGTCGTCCAATACGTTGTTCCAATAAGTCTGGGTTCAGAGGTAAATCAAATAACACTAGATTATGGGAGAATTGGAAATTTCGGCCTTCACTACCTATTTCAGAACAGATAAGCACTTGAGCGCCCTCTTCTTCATCAGCAAAATAAGCAGCAGCACGATCACGATTCACTAAGCTTAAGCCTTCATGAAAAACTGAACTGCGTGAGCCATGTTTTGTACGTATATAGTGTTCTAATGATAATGCTGTGTCCGCTTGGGCACAGATCACTAAGACTTTGTGTTGCTTATTATCAGTTAAAAACTCAGCTAGCCAAGTGACGCGAGGATCAGAATCTAACCAATCATCACCAATGCAGCTTTCAGCTTGTAATAAACCTAATGCATCTTGCGTTGCGATATTGCTGGTATAGCTTTCTGGCGCCGCTAAAGCATAGCGATGTAACTGACGTTCGGGGAAGCCTGTAACAGCATCACGTGTATTTCTAAATAAAATACGTCCAGTGCCATGCTGATCTAATAAGGCATTAATCGCTAAGTCTCGGTCTGCATCAAATTCAGTTGATTCTTGTAGCTTTGAATACGCAGATTTGCCTAAGTATTGCTCAATATCGGACTGTAATTTAGCTAAGTTTTGCTGTGCATCGTCAGCGATCAGCTGTGTCACTAAAGCACTAATAGGTTGATAACTTGTTTCTTGTTCACGGAATTTAGCTAAATCAAAATAACGATCAGGATCAAGCAATCGTAAACGAGCAAAGTGACTTTCAACACCCAGCTGTTCCGGCGTAGCGGTTAATAATAATAAACCTGACACTTCACGGGCTAAACCATCAATACATTGGTATTCTGCACTTTCTTGCTGTTCATTCCAACGTAAATGATGTGCCTCATCGACAATCATCAAATCCCAAGATGTATTCAGTGCATCATCGTAAATGGCAGGGTTGGACGTCAACATAGACAAGCTACACAACATCAACTGACCACTTTCAAATGGGTTCAATTCACCTGCTTCAATTAATCCTTCATGGCGATCTTCATCCATAATGGTAAATTGTAAATTAAAACGGCGTAGCATCTCAACAAGCCACTGATGAACTAAGCTATCAGGTACAACAATTAATACACGTTGTGCACGACCAGTAATAAGCTGTTGATGTATAATTAAGCCTGCTTCAATGGTTTTACCCAAGCCTACTTCATCAGCCAGTAATACACGAGGGGCATGCCGTTGTGCTACTTGGTGAGCAATATAAAGTTGGTGTGGTAATAACTGAACTCGAGGCCCCATCAAGCCAAATACCGACGTTGATTGCAGACGATGTTGATGTGCTAAAGCTTGAGTACGTAATTGAAATTGGCTATTTTTATCTACTTGACCTGCAAACAAGCGGTCTTGTGGCTGACTAAATTGAACGAAGCTATTGAGATCCATTTCATGAATACTAATTTCATTACCTTCATCATCATCACCTTGATAAATCAAACAGCCACTTAAGTCATGGCGAGCGGTAATGACAAAGCTGATATCTTCATCTGTTTTAACGCGATCCCCTACAGGATATTGTACTCGGCTTAATGGTGCGATATTGCTAGCGTAAGTTCTTTGTTCGCCCGCTGCGGGGAAGCTTAATACAACTCGACGTCCCGAAGCTTCTTTAATAATCCCTAAACCTAATTCCGCTTCACTATTACTGATCCAACGCTGTCCTACTACAAATTCTGACTCTGCCAACTGTGTACGCCTCTATCTTCTAAACCAAATTTTTATTAATTTTAACGAATTTTACGAGCGCGAATAGTACGCCCTTTTACTTTTCCATCTGCCAAATAATTCAGAGCTTGTCGAACTGCCTCAGCCTCTAATGCCACATAACTCGACATATCGAAAATATCTATTTTACCAATTTGCGAACCATCAAGACCTGCTTCGCCTGTTAATGCTCCTAAAATATCACCCGGGCGTAATTTGTTTTTACGGCCAGCATCGAGCTGAATAGTGACCATTGGAGCTTGTAAGGTGTAACTTGAATGACGATCTAACGATTCTGGCACATCACAAATACTGGGTTTCTTTTGATAGGTTGCAATGGCATTAACTCGGACTTCCTCTCCTTGAGTGAATAGACTTAGCGCTATGCCTTTCTCACCTGCACGCCCTGTTCGGCCAATTCGATGTATATATATTTCAGGATCACGTGGTAATTCATAGTTAATAACCGCCTTAAGTGATTTTATATCTAAGCCTCGGGATGCCACATCAGTTGCCACAAGCACAGCACAACTATTATTGGCAAAACGTACCAAAACTTGATCACGTTCGCGTTGGTCTAAATCACCATGAATCGCTAGAGCATCAACCTGACGACCACGAAGAAAATCAGCTACCTCATCACATTGTATTTTTGTATGACAAAAAACAATGGCATTTTCGGGTTGATAGCTGTCTCTTATACACATCTCCGAGCCCACGAGACTAGGCATGATCTCG
>CAJXPP010000011.1 GCA_913058195.1 uncultured Gammaproteobacteria bacterium
TCTACACAGAGTAGATCGTCGGCAGCGTCAGATGTGTATAAGAGACAGGGATAAACCCGATGGCCTATATCTTATAAAACCTGAGCATGGTGCAGGATTTGTTGCTGAATTAGCGATTGGGAAATTCCACGGAATCGGCCCGGTAACAGAGAAAAAGATGAATAATCTAGGTATTTTTACCGGTCAAAACCTACGCACTTGGGCAGAGTTAGACTTAATAGAACAGTTTGGTAAGTCAGGTCGTTATTATTATTCAATTGCCAGGGGTATTGATGAGCGACCGGTGCAAAGTACTCGTGAGCGTAAATCATTAGGAAAAGAAACTACATTTTCACAAGATATACTTAATGATTCGGACTTGTTAGCAAGTTTAACTAGCTTAGCTGAATTAGTTTTTACACGTTTGGACAAGGAACAATTACAACCGACAACACTGACTATTAAAGTGAAATATGCCAATTTTGAACAGGTAACACGGTCTATAACACGCGACCATATTATCGATATGATTGAGGCAAAAAGTTTATTAGTTGAATTATTATCTAGAACAGATGCTGGAAAGAAAGCTGTAAGGTTAGTTGGATTGACTGCGAGTGGTTTTGTGAGAGAAGCTGCTGAGCAAGATCAGCAGCTTCTTTTTAATTTAGATTAATGTGTAAACTTATAATTTTTGACCAAAGTTAGCTTCATAACGTACCGCAAACTCATCCATGGTGAAATGATGGTTTTGTGTGCCATGGTTTTCGATTTTTATAGCACCTAAAAGAGAGGCTATACGGCCTGTTGTTTGCCAATCTTTACCATGGCTAATGCCGTAAAGTAAGCCAGCGCGATATGAATCACCACAGCCTGTTGGATCAGATAATTGTTCTGCTTTAGCACATGGAATATCAATGCGTTTGCCATCGGTATAAATATGAGAACCTTCTCCACCTCGTGTAATAATTAAAGCGTCAACATATTCGGCAATCTCATTTGGAGATAAGCCAGTACGATCTTGGAATAACTGTGCTTCATAATCATTTAGTGCGATATATGTGGCCTGTTTGGCAAATTTAACTAAATCGTCTCCGTCAAACATTGGAAGCCCTTGGCCTGGATCAAAAATAAATGGGATACCAGCTTCATGAAGTTGTTGAGCATGTTGAATCATGCCATCGCGACCATCGGGGGCTACAATGGCAAGTGATATATCTTTTGCTTCACTAATAGCTGTTTCATGAGAAAAGTTCATTGCACCGGGGTGAAAAGCAGTGATTTGGTTGTCATCCATATCTGTCGTGATGAATGCTTGGGCTGTATAACTACCTTCTTTAACATGCACGTGACGACGGTTAATTTTATGTTTATCCATCCATGTTGCATAGCTTGTGAAATCACTGCCTACCGTGCCCATTGGAATAGGTGTGTCGCCTAGTAGTTTTAAGTTATAGGCGATATTACCAGCACAACCACCAAACTCACGACGAAGCTCTGGCACTAAAAAAGCAACATTTAACATATGCACTTTATCTGGCAGAATGTGATTTTTAAATTGGTCTGGAAAAACCATAATTGTATCGTAAGCAAAAGAGCCACAGATTAATGCTGACATCACGTTATCCTTGAGTTGTTAATTGAATTGAGTTTGCAGTAATTGAAAGTTTACCCTCAATAAATGCTTTTAAGTGATGGCCGACAATTTCATTACGCCAGCCTTGTAATAGCGGTAAATCTGTTTCACCGCCGACCATGCGCTCAATCTCTTTGCGAGAGGCTACCGCAACAGGTGAAATAGATTGTTCATCACAATATTTTCGTAACAGCGCCATAAGAGCATCAACGATAGCATTTTGCTGCTGGCTTAATGGCTGCGTTTTCTTAACAATTGGCCACTGATCTTTAGGCACTGCTTTAGCTAGTTTTATTTCTTCTAGTAAAATATCACCATGGCGTTTAATTGTGCTTGCTTCAAGGCTACGAATCATATCGAATTTATCGCTAGTCTCAGGTGCTAATTTTGCAAGATCAAGTAAAACATCATCTTTCAAAATCCAACGACGCGGGCGGTTAGAAGAAATTGCACGTTGTTCACGCCAGGCTGATAGACGTTGTAAAATTGCTAATTGAACGCCTTTTAAACGGCCAAAGCCTTTTACTTTTCGCCACATGACACTAGGGTCAACTTGATAAGTATCAGGATTGGTTAAAACTGCAAAGTCTTCGTCAAGCCAGTGAGTACGGCCTTTTTCTTCTAATTGTAGTTTGAGTAATTTATAGACATCACGTAAGTAGCGAACATCATCAGCGGCATAGTCAATTTGCCCTGGATCAAGTGGACGTTTAGTCCAGTCAGTTCGTGAGTGGGCTTTGTCTAGGTTTACTTGTATACATTGTTGAACAAGATTTCCATAACCTACTTGTTCACCATAACCTAATACGGTTGCAGCGATTTGAGTATCAAATACATTGCTTGGTGCTGCACCGCGAAGCATATAAAATAATTCTAAATCTTGGCGAGCAGCATGAAATACCACGGTAATATCTGGGTTATAGATTAAGTCCAGAATTGGCTTTAGGTCTGACAACACTAGTGGATCAATACAGGCAATATGGTCATCAGTAGCAACTTGGATCAAACATAGCTGAGGAGAATAAGTTTTTTCACGTAAGAATTCAGTATCGACCGTCATCCAGGGACTAGTAGATATTTTCTGGCAGAAAGTGGCGAGTGCTGCTTCTGTATCGATGTATTCAACGGTCATAGTGTGATGTCATTAAGTTATAGTCTAAAGGAGATAGTATAGCGGCTTATAGGGGTATGAGTTTCGATTCTATGTCAGACAGTTCAAATGGCCAGCCTAGTTCGCTTCCATCAGGAAATTTTATAACGGGAATACGAATACCATAACGCCCGACCAAATCATCATCGTCACCAATTTCAGTATGCTTAATTGATAAGTCATAATTAGCTTGAGCTAAGCTAAGTATGTCCTCAGCGAGTTCGCATAGGTGACAACCTGCCGTAGTGTATAAGGTAAGGCTGATCACTTTTCTAATAAACGAGGCATAAGGTCAACAAAGTTACAGGGACGATGACGTGCATCAAATTGTTGTTTGAGAATATCATCCCATGCTGTCTTACAGGCACCAGAAGAACCAGGAAGGCAAAAGATAAATGTACCATTTGCAACACCACCGATAGCACGTGATTGAATTGTAGAGGTTTTAATATCTTGGAATGAGATTTGACGAAACAATTCACCAAACCCTGCAATCTCTTTATCGAGTAATACTTCTACTGCTTCAGGCGTTCCATCACGTCCAGTTAAACCGGTACCACCAGTTGTAATCACCGCTTGAATATCTGGGTTAGCAATCCAAGATGAGACGACGGCTCGAACTTGATAAATATCATCAATAACAATTTTCTGGTCTGCGATGAGGTGATTTTCAGCCACAACACGCTCACGGAGAATTTTTCCTGAAGTATCGTTGTCTGAGGTACGCGTATCGGAAATAGTGAGTAGTGCGATATTAATGGGAATGAAATCACGCTTCATATTATTTAACTCTGTATGGATTAGTTGCTGAGCAGTATAATCTGACTACGGCGTACGGTCTATTCTTTCAAAGGTAACTGGAAATGAAAAAATTAATTTTAATAGCTGCAATATCTGTGGCAATAGCAGGTTGTGCTGCAAATGATCCTAATCAAAAAGCAAAAACAGGCGCGGCAGTCGGCGCAATTGTAGGTGCTGTTTTAGGTCATTCAATCGAAAATGATAAGGGCGGATTAATCATTGGTACAGCAGTAGGTGCAATGGCTGGTGCAGGAATTGGTCATTATATGGATAATCAGCAGAAAGAAATGGAAGATGCTTTAGCAGCTGAACAAGCGAACCATAATATTGAAGTTCAACGCTTAAAAGATGAAACATTAAAAATTGATATTGCGAGTGAAATCTCATTTGATTTTGGTAGTGCAGCTCTTAAATCTGCGTTTATGCCTACCTTGGAAAAGGTAGCTGGAATTTTAAATCGTTATCCTCAAACAATCATTCATGTTGTTGGGCATACTGATAGTGTTGGTTCTGAAAGCTATAATATGGAACTATCACGTATGCGGGCTCAGTCGGTTGTCGATTATTTTGCATCACAAGGCATTATTCAAAGTCGTCTTCAGACAGTAGGGCGCGGAGAAGTAGAACCAAGAGCAACTAACGAGACTGAAGCAGGTCGCCAATTAAATCGTCGAGTAGAAATATATGTCAAACCCGTCATCGAAGGACAAGAATCAGAAGCATACGAAACGCCGCAGGGCTACTAAGTCAGAAGCGAGTAGTTCGACGGGAAGTGACCTTGTTTATGGTTTGCATGCCATTCAAGCCGCTCTGGAGTTGCCAGAAACACGGGTAACAGAAATCTGGGTATCTGATGAACGACTTGATAGTCGCATTGATGACATTATTGATGCGGCACAAAAGCATGGTATTCGGCCGCATAAAGTGCCGCGAGAAGAACTAGATGAAATGGCGCCAAATGCGCGGCATCAAGGGGGGATAGCTAAATGTCGCCCCCTTGGTAACTTAGATGAAACAGATTTGTTTAAGTTATTGGATGGGCTAAATGAAGCGCCATTTTTATTAATCTTAGATTGTGTACAAGATCCTCATAACTTAGGTGCTTGCATGCGAAGTGCTGAAGCTGCTGGAGCACATGCTGTTATTGCACCGAAAGATCGTGCCTCAGCCTTAACAAGTACTGCGTTAAAAGTATCAAGTGGTGCAGCTGAACGTTTACCGTTTATTCAAGTCACTAATCTAGCGCGCGTTTTGCGCGAATTGCAACAGCAAGGTGTTTGGATTGTGGGTACTTCAGGTGACTGTGAAACAACACTTTTTGAGGCTGATCTGAAAGGGCCTTTAGCGGTTGTATTGGGTGCAGAAGGAAGAGGGATCCGCCGTTTGACTCGTGATAACTGCGATCAAGTGATGTACATACCAATGAAAGGTGGTGCAGAAAGTCTGAATGTTTCAGTCGCTGCAGGGGTGTGTCTATTTGAGGCTTCAAGACAACGTAACTTGTGATTATATGGTGAAATAAAGTAAAATTATCGATTGCTTTCGGCTTAGACTGAAGCAAAACTCCTTGCCTCATTTCGATGGGGCTGTATAAACCGTGAGGAGCTCTAAATGAGACATTACGAAATCGTGTTTTTGGTCCACCCTGACCAAAGCGAGCAAGTGCCTGCAATGATTGAAAAATATCAGCAGACATTAACTAGCAATGGTGGAATTATTCACCGTCTAGAAGACTGGGGTCGCCGTCAATTGGCTTACCCAATCAATAAAATCCACAAAGCACACTATATCTTAATGAACGTTGAATGTGACGTTGCTGAGTTAGATGAAGTTACAACTGCTTTCCGTTTCAATGATGCTGTTATCCGTAACTTAGTTGTTACTGCAGATGGCGCAGTCACTGAACCTTCACCAATGATGCGCAAAGACGAAGATGAAAAACCTCGTCGTCGTGACGCTTAATAACCTAGGAGCATAATTATGGCACGTTTTTTTAGACGTAGAAAATTTTGTCGCTTCACAGCAGAAAATGTTAAGCAGATTGATTATAAAGATGTAACTTTGTTAAAAAACTACATCACAGAAACAGGAAAAATTGTTCCTAGCCGTATCACTGGTACTAAAGCGCGTTACCAACGTCAGCTTTCTACATGTGTGAAACGTGCGCGTTTCTTAGCGCTAATTCCTTATTGCGATATGCATAAATAAGGGATGATGTTGTCATTCAAAACATCAAATAAAACTAGGGCGTAAAGAGTATGCTGCGAAGTATTGCAGTATTTGCAATGCAAGGGCGATGGCAGTCTGCCATAACCACTGCATTCTTATCACTTGGCGCTTTATTATTTCCACCACTTAGCTATTTAGCAAGTGGAGTCATTGCCCTTTCTACTTTGCGTATGGGGCCAAAAGAAGGAGCTATAGTTGTTGTAGCAGTCACGTTAATATTTAGTTTATTAGCGGGATTAATGCTAAAGCAGTTTTATATCTCTGGATTGTTTTTGTTATCAAGCTGGTTGCCGGTTTTTGGCATTAGCTTGGTATTAGGTTATACCCGATCCTTAGCCGCTGGTTTATTGGCAGCAACAGGATTAGGCATGGTGTTAGTTTTAGGCGCTCATATAGTAGTGGCTGACCTTTCATTATGGTGGCAACAAATGATTGAGCCATTTATGGCAACGGTAGTTGAACAGCCAGGTTGGCAGTTTAATCAATCGGAAACACAATCATTAATATTGAATCTGTCAGAAATTATGACAGGGTTAATTGCTGCGGGATTTAGTCTTAATATAATGCTGGGCTTATTAATAGGTCGAGCATGGCAAGCTAAATTGTATAATCCAGGTGGTTTTTCTAGTGAGTTTTATCAACTTACATTAGGTAGGCCTGCCGCAATACTCACCATGGTTTTCATGGTAATAACGGTATCGCCACTAGGTGAGACGTTCGGAGTGTTAAAGGATTGTTTACCCGTTATGCTAGCGGTATTTGCCTTGCAAGGTTTGGCTGTTGTTCACGCAATTGTCAAGCAACAACAAAAACATAAATTTTGGATAATAGCAGTTTATGTATTGCTATTTATAGTGATGCCTCAAATGTTGGCATTACTTGCAATGATAGGTGTTTTGGAACAATGGTTTAATTTTCGCCGACGTTTGAATAAACAAGGCGAGTGACTTTAAAGAGCAGTGTTTCACTGCGAATGAGGGTAAAACGATGCAAGTAATTTTGCTAGAAAAAATGCAGAAGCTTGGTAATCTTGGCGATGAAGTAGCTGTTAAAGCTGGCTTCGGTCGTAATTTCCTAGTACCAAATGGAAAAGCATTACCAGCGAATAATCGTAACAGAGAAGTGTTTGAATCACGTCGTGCTGAATTAGAAGCTGCGGCTGCTAAGTTACAAGCAGTGGCGGAACAACGTAAAGTCAAATTGGTTGCAGCTGGTGATGTCAACATCATGGCTAATGCTGGTATTGAAGGTAAGTTGTTTGGTTCAATTGGCGCAAATGATATTACTGATGCATTAAATGCAGCAGGCGCTGATATTGAGCGTAGTGAAGTACGTCTTCCAGAAGGCGCATTACGTCATACAGGCGAATACAATATCGATATTCAATTGCACTCAGATGTTATTGTTACAGTAAATGTAAACATTACTTCTGAAGCGCAATTAGCAGCACAAGCTGAAGCGGCTGAAGCTGACAAAGCAAGAGCAAAAGCGTTAGAAGAAGCTGAAGCTATTGCAAAAGAACAAGAAGACGAGTAAAAATTGAATTGAATGAGACTACGCATTAGCGTGGTCTCATTTGTTCTATTAAAGAATATTTAAATGTAGCCACGTAAGTGGTTATTTTTGTCTCTAGTCATAATAAACTTTAATTATGCACTTAAAAATATTAAGTGATGATTAAAGTGATAACGCTTTAGGATGAACTCTGTGGAAGATGAATTATCATATCCGGACTCTTTTTCAGATAGTGCTACTGCTGCGCTTAAAGTCCCGCCACATTCTGTTGAAGCTGAGCAATCTGTTCTTGGTGGCCTTTTGCTTGATAATGGCAGTTGGGACCAAGTCGCTGACGTGCTGGTTGAATCAGATTTCTATCGACGCGATCATCGCTTAATCTTTCAAGCGATTTCTGAACTCTTTTCGAAATCACAACCCGTTGACGTTATCACCTTAGCTGAGTGGCATGATAAGCGTGGTGAACTTGATCAAGTAGGTGAGCTTGCCTATCTGGGTACATTGGCAAGAAATACGCCTAGTGCAGCCAATATTTTGGCCTATGCTTCAATCGTTCGTGAACGCTCTATTTTACGCCAGCTAATTGCAGTGGGCACATCTATTTCAAATGTTGCTTTCACCCCCGAAGGTCGAAATAGTGACCAGATGTTGGATGAAGCTGAAAGGCAAGTGCTAGAAATAGCCGAGAAAGGCGCACATCGAGGCGGCGGCTTTATTCAGGTAAAAGAAGTCTTAAGTAGAGTAGTCGATCGTATTGATACTTTATTTGAATCTGATAGTCTAATTACAGGGCTATCTTCAGGTTTTACTGATTTTGATGAGCAAACATCGGGTCTTCAACCTGCTGATTTAGTTATTGTTGCTGGGCGACCATCAATGGGTAAAACAACCTTTGCGATGAACTTGGCTGAACATGCTGCGATTAAAAGTAATGCGCCTGTTGCCGTATTCAGTATGGAGATGCCCGCAGATGCGTTAGCAATGCGTATGTTATCTTCATTAGGCCAAATTGATCAGCATCGCTTAAGGACAGGTAAGTTGAATGATGATGATTGGCCACGACTTACTTCAGCCATTGCTTTACTAAATGAAGCACCATTATTTATTGATGATACACCGGCACTCACTGCAACAGAGTTACGAGCTCGAGCACGTAGATTGAAACGTGATCATGGCTTAAGTCTTATCGTAATTGACTATATTCAGTTGATGCAGGGTAGTGGTAAAGCCGGTGAAAATAGAACTACGGAAGTGTCTGAAATCTCTCGATCACTGAAAGCCTTAGCAAAAGAATTAGAAGTACCAGTTATTGCGCTCTCGCAGTTGAATCGAAGTCTTGAGCAACGTCCAAATAAACGACCAATTATGTCCGATCTACGTGAATCAGGGGCGATTGAGCAGGATGCTGATTTAATCGTGTTTATTTATCGTGACGAAGTATATAACGAAGACTCACCTGAAAAAGGTAAGGCAGAAATAATTATTGGTAAGCAACGTAATGGTCCGATTGGTACCGTTGCACTGACATTCCAAGGCCGGTACACTCGCTTTGAAAACTTTGCCTACAATAACTATGATGATTATGGTGCTGAATAATTGTGACGATGTATCCTGTTGCTTGTATTGATTTAGCTGCTCTGTCACACAATTTTAACCGTGTTAAAGAGTTGGCACCAAATAGTCTGGTTATGTCAGTTATTAAAGCAAATGCCTACGGCCATGGTGCAGTAGAAGTAGCGCACGTCTTAGCTAAGAGTGATGCATTTGCTGTAGCCAGATTGGACGAAGCATTAGAGTTACGGATGTCTGGCATTAAGCAGCCCATCGTAATTCTTGAGGGCGTACATTCAAGTGAAGAATTACAGTTTGCTGCCGAGCATGATTTATCGCTTGTTTTTCATCAGGTGTCGCAGCTTGAACTTGTTATAAACACAACACTCACCTCGCCGTTAAAGCTTTGTTGGCTGATGCTTGAAACTGGCATGCATCGTTTAGGGTTAACTACAAATGAGGCTTGTGACGCATTAACAATCATGTCTGAAAGCAATGCTATCTCTGGCTCCGTCGGAGTGATGAGTCACTTTGCGAGTGCTGATGAAGTAGGCGATAGTCGCAATCAACAGCAATTAGATTTAATTAGTACGTTTGCGAAGAAATATGAACTTGAGATTAGTATGGCTAATTCAGCTGCACTACTTTCTTTGCCAGATAGTCATGCTGATTGGGTTCGCCCAGGGCTAATGTTGTATGGCATCTCACCTTTTGACGATCAATCTGCCGCCGAACTAGGGTTAAAGCCTGTGATGAAATTGTGCTCAAAAATTATTGCGACACAAATTCTTAAAGAGGGCGATCAAGTTGGTTACAGTGGCACTTGGCTTGCTGATAAACCGACGTTTGTTGGTATTGTTGATATTGGCTATGCTGATGGGTATAGTCGTCAACTTTCTAATTCGGGCTCAGTATCAATTAGTGGTCAAATCTGTGCTGTGTTAGGTCGGGTTTCAATGGATATGATTGCTGTTGATTTAACTGAGGTAAATACTGTATCAATAGGTGATAAAGTCATTCTTTGGGGTGATGAACACCTACCAGTAGAACGTATTGCTGCACAAGCAAATACGATTAGCTATGAATTAGTGAGTCAAATTAATCCGCGAGTGAAAAGGGACTATCACCATGGCTAAACCTAAGCGAAGTTATCACTGTAAAGAGTGTGGTGGTCAGACGCCACAATGGGCTGGACGATGTGCTGATTGTGGTGCATGGAATAGTTTAGAAGAAGAAATTCAAATTTCGTCAAGCCCTACAAGCCAAACAACTATTGCTAAGCATACTGGTTATGCTGGTGAACAAAAAAGTGAAGTGCAATCTCTAAGTAATATTACGTCCGAACAAGCAGTTCGTTGGACAACAGGTCTGGATGAATTAGATCGTGTTTTAGGCGGTGGCTTGGTGACTGGGTCGGTAGTGCTTATTGGTGGTGATCCAGGTATTGGTAAGTCAACCTTATTACTACAAGCAATGGCAATAATGGCGAAGAAATCGGGTGTCAGTCCGCTTTATATTAGTGGTGAAGAATCATTACAACAAATTCGTCTGCGTGCAGAGCGTCTTCAACTTGAACAAGCACCTGTAGATTTGTTAGCAGAAACACATGTAGAACAAATGATTGCTACCGCTCATGAGCGAAAGCCTCAGGTAATGGTTATTGATTCAATTCAAACTGTCTTTACTGAATTATTGCAATCTGCTCCCGGAACTGTCGCACAAGTTAGGGAGAGTGCTGCACAGTTAGTTCGTTTTGCTAAATCTAGTGGTACGACCTTGATACTAGTGGGTCATGTGACTAAGCAGGGGGCTCTAGCAGGGCCTCGTGTGTTAGAGCATATGGTGGATTCTGTTTTGTATTTTGAAGGTGATACCTCTACACGATTTAGAATACTTCGGGCGGTTAAAAATCGTTTCGGTGCCGTCAATGAACTTGGCGTGTTTAGTATGACTGAGTTGGGCTTAAAAGAAGTTAGCAATCCTTCAGCAATCTTCTTGTCTCGAGGTGAAACATCACTTGCGGGCAGTATCGTTACGGTGATTCGTGAAGGTAGTCGACCTATGCTGGTTGAAGTGCAGGCATTAGTTGATGATAGTCCGCTGGGTAATCCACGACGTGTATCTGTTGGTTTAGACCAGAATCGATTAGCTATGTTATTGGCTATCTTACACCGACATGGTGGTATCACCTGCAATGATCAGGATGTATTTATTAATGTGGTTGGTGGCGTAAAATTGAGTGAAACAGGGGCTGACCTAGCTGTTTTAGGTGCAGTATTATCAAGTCTAAGAAATAAACCAATACCTCGTGACTGGATCTTATTTGGTGAAGTGGGATTGACTGGCGAGATTCGACCTGTTCAAGCTGGCGAAGAGCGTATCCGAGATGCTCAGAAACATGGTTTCAGTTATGCTATTGTGCCGGCTGCTAATGCGCCTAGAAAAGCAATTAAAGGCATTAAAGTGATTGCTGTCAGGCATTTATCAGAAGCTATTGATGCCTTACAGAATGCAGAACACTGATGCTTAAAGAAGCAATGCTGCTAATTCTCTATGCAATAAGGCTTCATCACCTAGATTAAGCTCAACTAGACGTATCAAGTGTGAGATGCTGTCCAAATCAATATGAGTACAATGGAAACCGATAGTATTGTCAGCTATATGAGCTACTTCAGCATCCATTTTGATAACTAGCTGGCCATTATCTAATAGAAGATCGATGGCGTATTGATCTGACATTTCACCTAACCAGCCCTCAGGTGTGGTTATAAGCAGTCCAACTAGTGAAATATCAATAACATGACAATTTAGGTGTAATTCACCTTTATGCGAGTTAAGATGTGCTGTCGCATCAAAGGGTATACGGCTAAAACGACGGCGTTCATCAGATTCTTGATTGGACATATATTGACCTCCGTATAAGCAATAAACCGATATTAACACTGATTGACTAGTGAGGAGAAGTACATGCTGTGGGTTAAAGCATTTCACATCATTTCTATGGTGACATGGTTTGCGGCACTATTTTATTTGCCGCGCTTGTTTGTCTACCATGCGATGAGTGACGATAAAATAAGTTGTGAACGTTTTAAGATAATGGAGAGGAAGTTATACCGAGGGATTATGACGCCGAGTGCGGTATTAACCTTAGGTTTCGGTTTATGGTTATTAAGTGCCTATAGTTTAGAACAAATAGCCTCTATGCATTGGTTACACGCAAAGTTAACACTGATTATTTTGTTATTCGCATACCATGGTTATTGTGGAAAATTAGTACGCACTTTTAAAAATGATGCGAATCAACGAAGCCATGTATTTTACAGATGGTTTAATGAACTGCCCGTCATTATCTTGATTGCAGTAATCATTTTAGTCGTCGTTCGACCTTTTTAACTAAATTGATAAATGACCTGTTAATGTGCTTCTAATCGGTGTATTCAAATATTTTAATAACACGTTGAACACCTGCGGCCTGCGTGACAATTGATACCACTTTATCGGCCTCAGCATGGCTGAGAATACCCATAAGATAAACAATGCCGTGTTCAGTGACAACCTTCACATAGAAAGGATCAATTCCTTCCTCTGCAGCCAATTTAGCTTTAATTTTAGACGTGATCCAAGCATCGCTACTACGCGAAGGTAATGCACTTGGCGCACCGATAAATAACTCATTATGAATGCGACGTACATTATCAATCGCCTTAATTTCTGCGGATACTTTTTGTTTTAAATCTTCACTGGGCGTTTCACCTGTAATAAGCACGCTACCGTTATAACTTGTGACATTAATATGGCTTTGATCATAAATTTCCTTATTACTAAATAATGCAAAGGATGCTTTAAACTCAATACCTTGATCATCAATAACTGAACCTGTACTACGGCGATCATGAGCAATTGATGCGCCAGTTGCTGCTCCAGTTACAATGGCAGTTGCACAGCCTTGTAATAATAGAAGCGGAAGCAATAGTAATAATGCAAGTTTTAGTTTTAACATGAGAAAGGTCCTAAAGATAATGTTATGGGGTTAATTATCGCTGTTTCAAAAAGCTTTGACTACTATTAAGCGATTTAAATTCAGATTGCAGCTCAATTTAGCTGAAATGCATCTTTAACCCAAGTAATTTCTGTTTGTTGCTTGTTAGGTGAGATGGCGACAACATCAAAGCGGTACTGGGAGAGAGCGTTATTTTGACTTGCTATGAAGTGCTCTGCAGTGAAAATTATTTTTTGTTGTTTTTGAGTGGTAACACTTTCTAATGCACTACCAAATTTAGCTGACTTTCTGTAACGAACTTCAATAAATACCAGAGTAGACTGATCCTGCATAATTAAATCAATCTCACCTCGACGGCAGTGATAATTTTTAGTAATAAGTTTTAATTTATGTTTTTGTAAATAATCACAGGCTAATTGTTCAGCAAGTTGGCCGGTATCAGCCATTTATTCGCTATCTTCAATAGTATTTAAAATACCTTTATCAAACTGACCCCAGCTAGTGCCACGGTGTACTCTGCCATTGCTGTCAATCGATAAGTTGCCTGTTGCGCCAGCAAATGAAATGTCAGATGAACGGCTGAGTCCATTAAGTTGGGGAATGATCCGATATGCATCAGCACCTAATGCATAGAGACGCACTAAACTGTCAAAGTGATCAGGGTGATTTACTTTGAGTGCATTATAAACCGGATCGTTTTGCGATGATTTTTCCAACATCCAGGGGATATCAGTGATAATTAGGTTGTTTAAATCAATATCTTGTTGACTATCTTCACGCCCAGAATAGGCTTGAGAAGTCGTTATAATTGGTAAGTTACCTGAACGGTGAAACTTTAACTGCGGAACTAATTGTCGAGCCTTTAAAGGTTTTGCTGCCAAGAAAACAAAATCAATATCTTGGCGACGGCGAGGTTCAAATTCTATGCTCTTCCCTAATGTCTGTTTTAAAGAATGATTTCGCTGAGTGCTTGTTTCCAGGCCTAAGAGTGAGGTGATTGTTGTCGAAAAGTCATTTTGATTTGCATTATAGTTTGCCGTATTTAATAAAACACCGCCGTTAGATAGCCATTGTTCCTTAAAGGCTTCGGTTACACGTTGTCCCCAATTGTCATTTGATGACAGAATCACGGCACGTTGGTAATTGTTCTGGCTTGCATAGTTTGCAATTGACACGGCGTCATCTTCGGGTGCTAAGCCAAATTGGAATAGGTTAGGGTAATTAGATTTGTCAGAAAGACGGTTAAGAGCTAGTACGGGAATCGTTAACTCGCTGCTTTGTGCCAATTCTTCAACTGCTCGTTTGTCCAGAGGACCGATAACGATACTTGCCCTATCAGAAACTGCTTGCTGATATTGCTGCCAAACATTACTAGGTTGAGTAGTAACAGGGTAGAAACGTAGTTTTGTGTTCGAATGCGCAATAAAATGAGCAGTAATAATACTCTGTTTTATTGCCTGCGCAGCCAATTTGTATTGACCTGTCTCTGGAAGTAATACGGCGATCAGATCCAGCTCTTTTGTTAACCGAGTGCCAGCACTCAGGTTGGGGGCGTATAGTTCGGGATTTGCTGGATGCCTAGGATAGTCACGCTGCCAGTTTTCAATCGCTACAATAAACGCCTCAGGATTAGCTTGATAGCTTTTGACAAGGAAGGCCAGCTCAAACCAACCACTATCAACTGCTGGTGCAACACCTGGTTTAAACAAGTCCAATGATTGTGGCGTTAATGCCATCAATGATTGCCATAGTGCTTGTTGATTTGAAGCGATATCTGTTTCATCATCTAAAAGTGATAAAAGTTGTAGGTGACTATTGGCTTTTTCTAACCAGTTTTCAGTTAATTGATACGCATCTATTCTTAGTTGGAGCACTTGTTGCTGTTGTGTCAAAGACAGTGATTGAAACGTAGCTAACTCTAGTGCGGCTAATGCTTGTTCTGGTTGAGAAGAGGCAAGGGCGAGCTCTGCTTCTAAAATAGCGACATCGTATTGCTGGACTGGTGATAATAGTGTTTTATCAATGTGTGATAAAGCTTGTGCCGATTCAATATCGTCATTGGCTTGCCAAAAAGCACGTGCAGCACGCAAATAATATTGCGCTTGCAGTTGTTCATTGGAGTCGCTAGCTAATAGAAGGTATTGTTGCGCGGCAGATAAAAAATCACCCGATTGTTCCGCAGTAACAGCAGCTTGAACAGCTGCTGCATCGGGACGCGTTGGGCTTATTTGTTGTGCAGACTGGCAGGCACTTAAGCTTATTGTGATCAATGCAAGCCAGCTTATTAAAAATCGTTGTGTCATGGCTTCCTAGCTATGATTATTTATTTAAGGAAACATATTACCTGTTCGCGTATATTACGACCAGAACTGAGTACTAATTTTAAGGTGAATTGTTGTGGCTGAACGAAGTGATGCATGCTTATATATAGTAGCAACCCCTATAGGTAATTTATCTGACATATCGCAACGTGCTATTGAGGTATTGCAAGCCGTAGATGTGATTGCCGCTGAAGATACCCGCCATAGCGGAATTTTATTGAAGCACTTTGCCATCAATACCCAAAGCATCTCATTACATGACCACAATGAACAACAACGTAGTGAGACTTTGTTAGAAAAGCTGCAACAAGGTGAGTCTATTGCGCTAATTAGTGATGCTGGCACGCCATTAATTAGTGATCCAGGTTATAAGCTTGTTACCTTAGTTCGTGAGCATAATATACCTGTTATACCCATTCCTGGGAGTTGTGCAGTTATTGCTGCACTATCAGCTTCAGGCTTAGCATCCGATCGCTTCTCCTTTGAAGGTTTTCTTCCTTCAAAACAAGGTGCGAGGCAGCAAATACTTCAATTACTTGTTGGTGAAAGTCGTACCATGATTTTCTATGATGCACCAAGACGATTAGAAGGCACATTGGCGGATATGATTACTGTGTTTGGTGAACATCGCCCAGCTTGTATAGCAAGAGAGCTCACCAAAATACATGAGACCATTACTACAAAACCTCTGGGTGAATTACTAGCATGGGTATCCGCTGATGCGAATCAACTTAAAGGTGAGTGTGTTTTACTTTTAGAAGGTGCTAAACAACAAATAGATGCCAGTGAAACAGAAATTAACCGTGTACTTAGTTTATTGTTAAAAGAATTACCCGTTAAGAAAGCGGCAGCACTTACAGCATCATTATTAGAAGTGAGCAAAAACAACGCATACAGCATGGCGTTGAAACTTCAGCAAAAATAGTCTTATTCAGGTAAAATCCTCGGCTGAGATGGCCAGACAATCGCGCTTATAGCATGTCTATTTGTGAGGAAAGTCCGGGCTCCAATGGGCAGAGTGCCAGGTAACGCCTGGGAGGTGAAAGCCTACGGCTAGTGCAACAGAGAGTATACCGCCTGATTATTTTCGAATGTTAGGTAAGGGTGAAAGGGTGCGGTAAGAGCGCACCGCGTAACTGGCAACAGTTGCGGCAAGGTAAACCCCACTCGGAGCAAGACCAAATAGAAGAGTAGTTTGTTTCGGCAAACAGATGCGGCCCGTATCGCTCTTGGGTAGGTCGCTTGAGGCAAGTAGCGATGCTTGTCCCAGATGAATGATTGTCCTCGACAGAACCCGGCTTATCGGCCATCTCATTTTTTCACTATTATCAATATTTATCAGCAGGTTAGCTTTTCTCTTTCTTTGGAGTGCTAACTTATGGTACAAACTTTGGTACAAAGTCATCATACAATTGCAGAGTATCAAGGAGATGAACAGATTAGGTCTCTATTAAAGATGATAACCCTGATTGCTATTAACGCTAAAGATGAGCCAGCAGCTTTAAAAGCCATCAAGAAGAAGATTAACTTTAACCCTAAAGACTGGAGGTGGATTAAAGATAGAGACTTAAATATGGATGATTTAATTAATCAGTTTAAGTTGATACATCCATCCATTACCTTATTCTCTGGAGTAGGAGTAATGCTTCAAAGTGTAGACGCATTAATAGTAGAAAGAGTAGTTAATCAATTTACAGAAGACTCTATTCCTATACTTTCAATTCATGATTCATTTATAGTTGAAGAGGAATATGAATCCCTACTTAAAGATAGAATGATTAATGCATTTAAAGATGTAATGAAGATTATAGGAGTAGATATAGGTATTACTATTATTATTAAGTAATAGAGAGAGATATATATAATAAAGAGTTAAGTATAGAGGCTATTTCATTACTAAGACGTTTTGCTTTATTTAGATTAAAATCAATTAGTTATATAGTTACTTTGACTAGGACGATTGAGGAAGAGTAGTAGGTGGTACCCTTGATGCTTCCTGTTTAATTTATAACTGCTGGGATTATTATTGCTTGCAAGTATTAGTGCTGACCCAATAGCTGGTGTTTCGTAGTTACTATATTTACTGTTATATGCCAGAATTACAAATTGACACACCTTCTGATAGCGTAGAACGCCTTTTAAGGCGCCCGCTAGGTCTATCACAGCATTTAAATGGCAAGCATTCCCATCAACCAGTAACGACTTATATCGTCTTAACCCCCCCCCTTAAGGCGGCGTAATCATCTAAAGATATGAGTTTCACATCTCATTCGCTAATAGTTATAAGCAATTACTATTCGCCCCTACAAAGCCAAGACCTTAAGAGAGAAAGAGGAGGCAGGTAACCATTCACGCACTATTTTAAGGGTTATGTGCATTGCTAGATTATTAGGCTACGCCTTATTGCTTATAGCATCACGCTTTGATTGGTTGGGGCTGGCTATTATTATTTAATATTACAAGCTGTATTCGTTAGAGGTGCCTGGCAATCATGCGCACTTACTGATGGCGTATCTCACCTGCACCAAGAGAAACGCTCATATTGCCCGCTCTGTTTTAGTATAATTCAGCATGCAATAAGCCCGCTCAATAGCTTTTACTATGTAACTAGCTGTTAATATGGGGGTATATATTTGGTTTGTAACATCTTTGCAAGCCTGGTGCTTTTAAAAAAACTCAAGCTCTCCATCTTGACTGTTTTCTTCTAGGGCGCCGCTAGCTATTAACTCCTCATAAAAGAACAGGGCATTTCTGCCGTTCTCTTTAGCATGATATAGCGCCTTGTCAGCCTGTCCCACTATAGCGCTTGCTATGGCGTACCGCTCAATGATTTGTGTGGCGCCGAGACTAATCGTGACTTTTCCAACCTGAGGAAACGCAAACTCTTCAACAGCTTTTCGAAACCTTTCAAAGCCTTGCTCTGCACTGTCTCGATTGGTGACTTTTACGATGACCACGAACTCTTCACCGCCGAAACGAAATAATAAATCAGTAGGGCGGAAGGTTCTTGTCATCAGTTGTGAAAGCAGCAACAGGACCTCATCACCATAAACGTGACCAAATGTATCATTAACTTTTTTAAAAAAATCTATATCAATAATAGCAAGCCAATATTCTTCGCAGCCCTTTTCTGTCCTCTGCTCTTCTCCTGAATATGTTGTGACAACAGGATTGGGGTCAAGTAGGTTATGTATTTTTTCTATGTTCTCATCAAATGTTTTTCGGTTGAGCAGTCCTGTTAGCTTATCCGTATGATTTTCTTTTAATAAGCTGAGAAAATTATGATAAATAGCCAGCAGGTTGGATATGACGAAGTTGTCAGCGGTGGATAGCTCACGGTTAGTGGTTATGGATAAATACCCTGCGATACCCTCACTTCCTTCGATAGGGCGGATATTCAGAAAGTCATTATCAATTTTAGCTGTGTACGCCTTTCCTGTTGATTGAATCCAATCTTTTCCTAGCCTGAGAGCGCCTGGGATGACAGTGTTTTTAATATGAGGCTCCGCAGCTTCATAGGCTTGCTGATTGTCTGGCGATGGTTTGACTTCTGCTTTGTACCGAATTGACCTACAAGACTCGCTAGCACTATCTATATGATAGATTGAGGCATCATTTAAGGTCAGTATTTCAGCTAAGGTTTTTACAAGGCTGATTTCAAACGTGTCTATATCACGAATTGCCGTTAATGAGGCTGCCCTGCTTAAGATCGTGCGCTGTGTTTCTGATGACATATAGATAAATAATACAGCCTATATAAAAAGGGAGCAAGGCTTAAAAAGGCTTTAAATGTATTGTCACGTATAAAATTTAGACGCCTGCACCAGCCAGCATTATTTCATGTCTTTTTATTGGATTATTGCAATATCTAAGAAGCTGTATTATTAGACTACAACCAGATAACGCAGCAGCGATTGATGCAGAAGTAAACACGTTTTTAAATTTCATGGCAGTGATAAGCCCTTTTAATTGAATGCGCTCAATATAGTTAGAGTGCATATAAATCCCACCATATCTATATGGGAAATGATAATGCACCATCAAATCATTGCAGCCATTAAAGGCGAAGGAATAGCCATGCAAATTAAGCTCGCATCACCAGGTGAAAGCACTGCTATGGTAGATGCAGACTTTAACAATCATTGCATTAAGAGCTTTCAGAGGCTTGATGAGAGCGAGGCAGGGTTTTGATTGATAAGAGCAAGCTGGGAGAAAAGGCATCTAAGTTCTTTGGGCTAGTAATTCTTGCTCTTCTTTTTATAGCCTTTATAGCAATAGCCGTCTACTTCTTTTGGGTTCCCATTATTGGCTGACTATGGAGCATACCCTCTTGGGCGGCAGTAATCATTCTACTGCTAGTCTTTATGATTCTTAAAAATTTAAAGTGGTAAACGTGCACCTCTATTTATTTAACGCCTAAACATTCTTACGAGGATACGGGCTACAGCTCTTAGCAAGCAGGTAATGCAAGATAAAAATCAGAATTCTTTTCTGATATGTATGAGGTTATTACACAACTACTAGAGTCTAGCTATATGTACTGCCCCCCTTAAAGTGTGATGCACATCACGTATTTATTACTGTATAAGTATCACCACTGGGTAATTTGTAATTTTTCTCAGTTTAAATTAATTTAATTGCCAAACTTCGGTGTAAGCCAAGGACGGAAAGCTACAGGTCTTAATGCGTTTAAGATGGCTGGGTTGCATCCCCTAAGGAAGGAAAATGTTATGAAAAAAATATTATTATCAGCTCTTTTAGCTGCTAGCTTTAGTGCTAATGCTGCGGTTATCTCTTTTGGGCCGGCCAGTGCAAGCGGTTCAGGTCCTGTAATTAACTTTAACAACTTAGTGACGCCTACTGGAATCATAGGTGATGCAACGATTACTTTAAATATAAATGGTGATTTTGATTGGTCCGGTGAATTTGCAGACATCACTTTAGA
Source organism: uncultured Gammaproteobacteria bacterium (assembly GCA_913058195.1). Taxonomy (GTDB): domain Bacteria; phylum Pseudomonadota; class Gammaproteobacteria; order Nitrosococcales; family Methylophagaceae. The sequence goes on from CAJXPP010000011.1 coordinate 20,125, forward strand.
TGGCTTCAGTTTAGGCCGTGTTCTTGATAATAACACTACTAATGATGCGTTCAATTTTGCTGGTGATGCGGGCAATCAGTCAGCTTCTACAGTTACTGGCTCAGCAACGATAGCAAATTCTGTCTTTGCATCTCTCATTCTAGATGGACTCTTAAATTTGTCTTTTGATACCAGTGCTGCTGTGAATTGTTGCGGAACTGTAAATCACTTATCTGGTACCATCACGTTTAATGAAGTCTCAGCAGTTCCAATCCCAGCAGCAGCGTTTATGTTTGCACCAGCTCTACTAGGCTTTATGGGTTTACGTCGTAAGGCTAAAAACTCAGTAGCTTAAATCTAAGTTACAACTGAACAATAAGAAGCCGTAGTGATTAAGTTCATTGCGGCTTTTTTGTATCAACGCATTGTATATTCTTAATGCAAAACCTTAAAACTTACTTTTTCTTATAAAAACTAGAATTATCTTCTGATGTATATGGTGGCTATACAACTATTTGAACCTAGCTAGATACCCCCTCTCCCTACTCTTAAATTCTATACATAAAGTGAGAGATAAAAGGTGCAGTTTGAGTGCAGATTTGAAGCTGTACTCCACTATTTATATTCAAGTAACCTATTGAAAGCTAATAATAACGTGATATAGTTATTATTGATTCAACCAGCTTGAGATTGTGATTCCGGTTGTCGTGGGTTCGAGCCCCATCATTCACCCCATTTTTAAATCATAAATCACCATTTTAATATGCTACTATCTGTTATACAGACAGACTATAGAGTGCTAAAATGGCAATTTCACAACAAAAATTAACGCAAGAAATAAATACGGTTCTTGCTCAATTGACTGATGATATAAAAAAGCAACGTTTAGAAATCCCTTCCCCCCCTACTCTTCTAATTAAATTACGCGCTCTCACAAGTGATGATAGAAGCACAGCTCAAGATATTTCAGAATTAGTTAAACTAGATCCCAATATATCTGGCCGACTGATTAAAGTTGCAAACTCATCATTATTTGGCTCACGAGTTCATGTAACAAGCACTAAAGCTGCTGTAACAAGGCTCGGCTCCAGTAAAGTTCAAAACCTTGTCATAAGCCTTCTTATTGCACAAAACTTTATGTCAGCCAAGATTAAGGGCTTAGAAGGTCATTTTAATAATGCTTGGCAACACAGTAACTCTATAGCCGCCATTGCCTATGTTCTAGCCCAAAAAAAAACAACACTAGATCCAGAGCAAGCTCTTTTAGCAGGCATGGTGCATAATTTTGGTGTCCTGCCGCTTATACTACGTTTAAGCTCAATTCCAGAGTTAAAAGGCAAGCCAGAGCTTCTTACTCACGTTGCTGATATTGTTATACCTAAACTTTACCCGAGTGCAGGAAAGCTCATCCTCGATAATTGGAATTTTTCAGAATCGCTTTCAAATATTGCACTAAGCCATAACAAGATAGAACGCGAGTCGCCCGGTGAGTTAAACCTTAATGATCTTATTGCTATATCCTATGAGCTGCATAAACTTGATGACATGACAGACGCCGAAATCCTCCCTGAAAAGCTAGTGTCCTCGTCTATTTTTAAAAAATTATGGCTAGACTGGGCTAATGCAGCGTCGGACTTAAGTCAGTTCGCATCAGATATTACCCAATTAAAAAACGAAATAACTAATTAAAGTCTGTCTCTTATACACATCTCCGAG